>JBEKGG010000001.1:0-56802 GCA_050012915.1 Terriglobales bacterium
CGATGGCTTTTGATAAAGACCTTCGGTAAACCGCATACCAGCGGAAACATCGGCGCTCCCGCTAGAACAAGTGGCGCAACAACCGTCATCAACAGAAGGTGCTTGATCATGTGAACGCTGAGTGACCGATGATCGAGTGCGGCGAGTGGAGACGCCAGTGCTGTCCACAAAAGGAGCAGTCCGCTTGTGAATGCAGCGAGACGCCAGATGGGGATCAGGTTTGGGAGCGCGCTGCGAAGAGAAATCCATCCGCGCAAGTAAATCAACTCTATGCCCAGCAGCAGCGCGCCGAGCGCGAGTGGCCACGACAGCATGTGGGCTGATCCGGACATGGCCAGGTCTACCGTGGCGGGGCCTCGCTTGCGCCGAGTGACGCCGCTTGAGAAGCATTGCTTGCAGGCTTTTGATTTGCCGGGTGTAGTGTTTCCAGGAATGCGACCAGCGCGGTAGTCTCCGCGGGACTGAGATTTTTCCCGTAGGCTGGCATATTGCCTCCGCCCTGGATCACCTGGCGGATAAGTTGATCTTCGGTGAGGCGCAGAGCGACCTGATCGAGCGCCGGCCCGCGCTGCCCTCCTTTGTCATCCAGCGAATGACAGTTGTGACATTGCTTGGCTTGAAAAACCAGCGCACCATGGCGCTCCAGTGCGGTCCGACCCTGCAGAAATTCAGCCGGAATCGGCTGGCTGCTCCAGGCATCCATCACGGGGCTCCAGGGCGTGTGCTCCGCCAAGTGAGTCAGAGTACCGAGGCTAACTGCGACGAGCAAAACTGTGAGCACGGCAATTGGCCTGCGCTTCCAGCTCTTCTCACCTTCGCCTGCTACAAACGGCAGCGCCAAGAGGACAATGATTCCGATGGCAGGACCAATCAGCAATATGGGCGTCTCGGCTGAAGGAGGCAAGAACGAGAGCAGTGCATACAGCCACAGAAAGAAAAAGTCGGGACGCGGAGCGGTCTGAATAATGGTTGGATCCGGCTGGCCGCTCGGACCGAAGGGTCCGAAATAGAGCGCGCAGGCAGCGATCGAAAGAAGAATGATACCGGAGAACACGATATCTTTTCCCACTGCGGCGGGCACAAACGGTATGCCATCCTTCTGCGTCAACTCATGGTACTGCTGTATGTAGGTGGCGCGTCGAACGATGCGACCGGGCATCGGCCATTCGTTGATTCCCAATTTCAGTACCATGAGCAGATGCACTCCGACAAAAGCAATGAGAAGTCCTGGGATAACGAAAACGTGCAGTGCAAAAAATCGCGACAGTGTCGCGCCCGCAATGATTGGGCCGCCGAGCATGAGGTTCACAGCCCAAGGTCCAATCACCGGAACACGGCTTGCAATCGATGCGCCGATGCCTAATCCCCAATAGGCATCCTGGTCGAATCGCAGTACCTGACCGGTAAATGCCATGCCGAGCGTAACCAGTAAGAGGAAGATGCCCACGATCCAAGTTAGTTCTCGAGGAAACTTGTAGGCTCCGAAGAGAAATACTTGCACCATATGAATCAGGACAAGCGCAACCATGAAGTTCGATCCCCAGCCGTGCACCGCGCGAATGAACCAACCCAGAGCGATGCCATGATTGAGCGTCTGGAGGCTGTTCCACGCCTCTCCTGCTGAAGGCACATAGATGAGCGCGAGCAGTATGCCGGTAACAATCTGGAGCATGAAACACATGAGCGCGGCGCTGCCGAAAACATAGAACCAACTGGCACTTTCTCGCGGAACCCGGTGCTCCAGCGTCTCGCGGATCGGCGTTCCGAGCTGCAGCCGTAGATCGAACCACTCGCCGAGTTTTTGGATCAGGCGCATGTCGGCTTTCCTCTCGCTTTATTTGCTACGGGCTGACCAGGAGTTGGCATTTCGCCGGCTCTGATGAGAAGTTTTCCATCTTCAATTTTGTAGTGGTACTGGAATAATCCCCGCTCGGGTGGACCGGAGGCGCGTGAGCCATCCTGGTAGTAAGCGCCGCCATGGCAGGGACACATGAAGAGATTCGATTGCGGGAACCAGCGAACGGGACAGCCCAGATGAGCACAATTTATGGCGAAGACCTGAAACTTCTGACCGTCAACATTCCGCACCCAGCAGGCGATATCGTCGGTTTCACCGTCCCAGGCATCGACCACGGGATTCTTGTAAGTGGCGAGACGTGTCTGACCAGAAGGGAATTGATCCAGACCGCCGAGAGAGAGCCAAGATTCATAACCGATCTTTTTTCCTCGCGTCACAGGCGACAGGAGGTAGCGCACGATTGGTATGGCCAAGGCCACGCCGACAATTCCGTTAAGAAACAATCCCAGCTTCACCAGGGCTGCGCGTCTGGAAATTCCGTTTTCTGAACTCATCGAGATCCTCCATTGGCCGGCTTCGTCGAAGCAATCGGGTATGGCTGGCCCGGGAAATTTGGCCGCTGGCTGGAAAGCCACGCTACGACATCGGAAACCTCCTGCGCAGACATGGGTCGACCCGCGACGTCATTGCGCCAGTCCGGCGAACCCAGTTCGGGCCGGCCTGCGATCACGATCGTACGAAGTTGTTGGTCGCTTACGAGGGCAAGGTATGATCCATCCACGATCGAGCTGGCTTTTGGTCCTCCACGACCGTTTGCTCCGTGACACGAAGAACAGTACGCGCGATATGCATCGGCGCCGAGTTGCGGATCTCCGAGAGCCTGTGCTGTATAAGGCGGCGGGGTTTGATTGCCCAGAGCGTCGGGCTTCGCCCAGGACCGAATCCCATTCACTATGGCGTCGATCTGTTTTTCGGTGAGCATTCCCCCGGCACTCTGCGCGAAGGCTGGCATGGGAGTGCTGGGCACTCCGTTTGAGGCGGTGTGACGAATGACTTTGTCGTCTGCAATTGCGAGAAAAACCGGGTTAGCCAGGGCAATCGCGGCTCCGCCCTTGCCATCTGCGCCGTGACATCCCGCGCAATTCTGTCCATAAAGAAGATTGAAGTCGAGGACTTCGCTCGGTGGGATCACTTCCGAGTCGGCTCGCGGGATGCCGCGCGGAGTCGCGCAGCCAGCGCATGCAAGCAACGCGGCGACTGCAACGATCTCGAGCGCAACGAGAATGGCTCGGTGGTTCATTGCCGATCACCGTCTCCTTTGTTGTCGCCTGCGGGTCCCGCCGCTTCAATCCCGGCGCGCATAGCGAGGGGAAGGAATTGCCAGGTGCGCACTCGCTCTTGCTTGGAAACTGTGATGCCGGCGACGACGCCGAATCCGATCTGCGAAATCACAAACCAGACCCAGTCGATCCGCTGGTTGAGAACCGGATCCAGCGCGTCGAGGATGCTGTGGATCAAGCCAGACCACAGGACCGGGCCAATCACGCCCCCAAGCAGAATCGGGCGGCGAGGAAACATCGGAAGCGCGACGCCATAGAGAAGACCAACGAGTACAGAACAGATCAAGTGGAGAATCGTGGAAATGATCAAAGCGTCCCAATGGAAGGCCGCGATTTGCTCAATCGTTCTGCTGGGGAAGAATCCAGCGGACAAGAGGTTGATCGGATACCACACACCGTGGCCGCTGATAATTCCGTAAAGCACCGCCAGAATCGCCATGGCCACGCTTCCCGCCAGGCCGCCTTTGACACCTGCGGAAATCGGATAGATTTCCAGCGGCAGTCGTGCCCGGTGTAGTTCGTGGGTCATCCATTGGACGCGAGCCACTTGCGGGCGGCTGGTAGTCACGGTCTGCGCTTTCTCCATGATTGGCAGGGATTCCTGTTTTTCGTGGGGCAGGACATCGCGAAACCATCCAATGGATCCGCTCAGGGCTAAGATCGCGCCCAGAAAACTGACAGACCAACTCGTGACCAGACCTGTAAAAACTAATGTCAAACCGAAGGCCAGAATGATCGGCCACGCTGTAGGCGCCGGCGCTTCGATGACTTGTTCCCGACCGTCAGCTCGCGTGAGTGTGTCTATACTCATATTCTTTTTCATTCAGCGACCAACCACATAAACGACGGTGAAGACCACAATCCAAACTGCGTCCACGAAATGCCAATAAAGCGACAGGACATCGATGCGCTCGGCGTGCTCTTGCTTCACGTCTCCGAAAACAGTGAAGACCATCACGGTAGACAGACAAATCAGGCCCACGACCACGTGAAAGCCATGCAGCCCGACTAGTGAGTAATAGGTGGTTCCGAACAAATTCGTGCTGATGGTTAGGCCTTCCTTGTAAATCAGACGATGCCATTCCGACGCGGTTCCATAGAGGAAAACTGCGCCGAGTACGATCGTCAAAAGCCACCATGCACCAAAACTTCGGATGTTCGCCCGGCGAAGAGACCTGCTTGCAAAGTGAATCGTCAAACTGCTGGAAAGCAGACAAACCGTATAAAAAATTGGCGGCGAGAGAACCTCTCTCGGCGTAGGTCCTGAGAGGCTCTTACCAACATAAAAGAGATAGGCCACGACGAAGATGGTGAAGATCGCAGCTTCGGCGCCGATCAGAGCAAACATTCCTACTCGTCCGCGGCTTGGAAGCCGCCACTCCGGTTCCGTCCGAGGTAGCGTCAAGGATGTCGTAGTCACGGCGCTTGCTCCTTCATTCGTACTTCCAGTCGGGATCGTCGGGATGCTTAAGATCCCAGAGTGGGCGTCGGCTCTTAACCGTTGGAATGACGGCAAAGTTGTATGCGGGAGGCGGAGAATTGGTGGACCATTCGAGAGTCCAGGCATCCCAGGGATCGCTTCCGGCGGCTTTGCCACGGTAATACGACCAGAGCAGGTTTCCGATGAAGACCAAGATCCCGGTTCCATGTGTCCCAACCGCGGCCGGGCTCATAGGTGTAGATTCTTCGCGGCATGCCCAGCAATCCGGGGACGTGCATAAAGTCGAAGGTGAGGTGAAACCCGACTAAGAAAAGCCAGAAATGCAATTTGCCGAGCGCCTCGTTATACATTTTTCCCGACATCTTGGGGAACCAATAATAAAAGGCACCGAAAAGACAGAAAAGAATGCCACCAACGATTACGTAGTGAAAGTGTGCAACCACAAAATACGAATTGCCCAACTGCCAGTCGAATGGGGCTGCGCTCAGCATGACTCCGGTGAGACCCGCAGTCAGGAATTGGAAAAGAAAAGCGATACAGAACAGCATGGGAGTCTTGAACAGGATCTTTCCTCCCCACATCGTTCCTAGCCAGTTGAAGATCTTGATACCGGTTGGAACGGCGATCGCCATGGTCGAGATCACGAAAAAAGTGTTCGCGTTTGCGCCCATGCCGACGGTGAACATGTGATGAGCCCACACGCTCATGCTGATGAACCCGATGGCGACGGTCGCCCCTACCATCACCGGATAACCGAAGATCGCTTTGCGCGAGAACACGGGAATAATTTCTGAGGCAAAGGCGAAGGCTGGCAGGACGAGGACATAAACTTCGGGATGTCCGAAAATCCAGAAGAAATGCATCCAAATCACCGCAGAGCCTCCGGCCTGGGTGTCGAAGAAATGTGCGCCCAGATAGCGGTCAAGCAACAACATAATTTGCGCCGCCGTCAGCGGACTGACAGCAAGTATCACCAGGCCAGCCATTATCAGGTTGAGCCAGGCGTACAACGGCATTTTGCTCAGCGTCATTCCTGGGCAACGCATGCAAAAAACCGTAGTCACGATATTGATCGCCGTACTAATGCTGCCAAAACCTGAGACCAGCAGCGACAAGGTCCAGAAATCGGTACTATGGCCAACTGAAAATGTCCGGGCCGTCAGCGGTGCGTAGGCAAACCACCCAACATCGGGGGCGTTTCCCGCACCGTACAATCCATTGGCTCCTACCAGACTGAAATAGAGAAGCAGGCCGCCGAAAGCAGTCATCCAGAAGCCGAAAGCATTCAGACGCGGAAAAGCCATGTCCCGCGCACCAATCATAAGCGGGATCAGATAGTTGGCGAACCCGAACAGGACTGGCATGGCCACGAAGAAAATCATGGTAGTCCCATGCATGGTGAACATCCGGTTGAAAACTTGTGGCGAAACAAAATCGTAATGCGGACGAATCAGCTGAATGCGCATGACCGTGGCTTCGACTCCACCGATCACGAGAAATACGAGGGCATAAATGATGTACAGAATGCCCAGCCGCTTATGATCGACAGTGGTTACCCATTCATGGAGGTGATCGACGAATGTAGGAGACGCTGCGCCCGTACTGGGCCATGCGATGGATTCAGTCGACATTGAAACTTCTCCTCATGGCATTAACGAAGTGTCTCCAGGTAGGCGGTGAGCGCGTCCAACTCCGGATCGCTCAACTGCATTGCCGGCATCAGGGAGCCGGGTTTGATAACGGCAGGATTTAGAATCCATTGCCGGAGGTTTTCCGGCGTGTTGCTTGCCGCGCCAGCTGCAATCGTGTCTCGGCTCATGAGATGTGTGAGATCCGGGCCGAAGCGGCCATTGGCCACGGTTCCCGCCACCGCATGGCAGTTGATGCAGGCCGTCGTTTCGAATATTCGTTGCCCTTGAGAAACGGCGCTACCGATAATCGCCGGTTGACGTTGTTCCTGAATCCACCGAGCGAAGTCATCCTGTGACTGAACGTAGACGCGCAGCAACATCTTGGCGTGTTGCGTCCCGCAATACTGGGCACACTGACCCAGATACAGGCCGGTTTCATGGGGATCAATCCACATGCTGTTCGGGTGGTTTGGAATCAGATCAGTTTTGCCCCCGAGCCGCGGGATCCAGAAACTGTGGTCGGTATCAGCCGACAACAACTTGATGAAAGTCGGCGTTGGGTGACTGTCATCGCTAACCGGCACGTGTAGTTCGTTCGCAGTCACGACTCCGAGCGCTGGATATCGATACTCCCACCAGAACTGGTGGCCAATGGCAACAACCGCGATCGCATTGTCGGGCTGCGCGGCCTTCTGTATAGTGGCGATCACTCGCGCCGTTGCCATGAACAGTGCGACGACAATCAAGACTGGGATGACAGTCCAGGCTAGTTCCACCTGATTGCTGCCGTACACCTGGGGAGGCTCACGACCATCATCGTTCTTTCTCCTCCTGAACTTTACGATCGAGTAAAGTAGCAACCCAAAAACAATCAGAAATATAGCGCCGGTGACCGAGAGCACAAAAAGAGACAGTCCGAAGATCGATTTGGCTGGGGTCGATGCGGGTGCAAAAATATTGGTCGGGCTCAAAGGCGGGGCGGGATCTGCAAGCGCCGCGGCTGCACCGCCGAGACAAACAAAAATCTGCGGACCCAGGATGCGCCAGATAGTTGAGCCACGTGATGGCAATTTGTCTCCTTAGCTGATCCGGATCGCCCTTTTCGGTCGCCCGTCGAACTCGCCTGACAGGGCCCGCTCCCAGACCGGACGCCAATCCGTCAGGCATTGGCCCTGGCACTTGAACTCCAAGCCGCGGCCACCCATTCTTCCACCGCACTCCGGGCATACGCAATTCAGAATGCCGGATATCACATCTGAATCTGCCCCGCCCGTGCTGCACTTCATGAACTGCATACCAACCTCCCTATAAAACAGAACTGCCATCCGTGATTTCTCAGGAACGGGTCAGCGTCACGACTTCCTGGCCCGACCCGGCAGCATACAGACCAAATCGCAAACTGCTTATGCATTTTCTATTCCAAAGCGCACCTCTGAGTTTTTTAGCATTCGAGTTTAAAAAGACGCAACAAAAGTCTGCGCCGAGCATCAGAGCCAGCATATGCAAATGCGCCAGAGCAAAGGCCGCTTTCGCAGTCCCGCCCCCAATAGACGCCCGTCCCACTACGAAGGTGTCCTTTGCTCGCTCATCCTCTGAAAAAGATACTGAAACCGCCAGCCGTAGCCGCCTGAATGCACACCGTCAGCCGAGTCAACAGGCGGAGGGCGAACCGTCAAAATATTGACATGGCAGTGGCATGTCGAACCAAGCTGTTCGATCGGTAACGTTAGAACAACCGACAGCATTATGCTTGGCCGGACGACGCCGAGCTGGCATTGCAGGTGCTATGAGGCATTGTGGTTTAGAGGGTTGGCCACGTACAGAGCGACATTGAAACAATCACCCGGCACTGAGCGTTCAAATGCTGACACCGCGCGCAGCGAAAAGGAAGGAAGCAGAATGTTCGACACCGGAAAGGCCCTGACATGTACGGATTCCAGCCGGCCGGGTCGCAACCAGTTTGGCATCGCGAGTGCTTTTGAAGTAGCCGCTCGCGGATAAGAACGGAATTCTTTCAACCGGAAATGAAGGAGTCAATGTGACTATCAGTACGAATAACGTTCGCCCCATCGAGTTGACGGATGCCAAACAAAAATCATCGGTTCCCGACGGCGATCAATCGCGCGTGGAAAGCGATTCGCTGGGAGAGGTGAGAGTTCGGGCTGACCGTTTGTGGGGCGCTCAAACTCAGCGCTCGCTTGAGCATTTCAGCATTGGCAAGGATCTTATTCCGCGCGAGATGATTTCGGCATACGCCATCCTGAAGAAGGCAGCGGTGAATGCAAACTATGCAGGCGGGCGGCTCGACGAGCAGCGCCACAAGCTGATCGTTCAAGTCTGCGACGAAATCCTCGCCGATGGACATCAGGACATGTTTCCCCTGCACGTATGGATGACGGGCAGCGGAACGCAATTCAATATGAATGTGAATGAGGTGATGTCCAACCGGTGTTGCCAACTCGCCGGAACACCACTCGGAAGTAAGACGCCAGTTCATCCGAATGATCACATCAACATGTCGCAGTCGTCGAACGATTCTTTTCCGACTGCGATGAACATCGCGGCGGCGGTCAATGTGACCCGGCGACTGATACCGGCGGTGAAGGCCCTGCGCGACGCGATCTCCGCGAAGGTCGACGAGTGGAAGGATATTGTGAAGATCGGGCGTACCCACATGCAGGACGCCACGCCGATCACACTCGGCGAGGAATGGTCGGGTTACTCCGGCATGCTGAGTGACAATCTGGAGCGCATTGAGGATGCTTTAAAAGGCGTCTACCAGCTTGCGCTTGGCGGCACAGCGGTAGGAACCGGGATCAATGCGGCTCCTGGATTCGGCGAAGCGGCCGCTGCCGAAATTGCGAAACTCACCAATTTGCCTTTTGTCAGCGCACCGAACAAGTTCGCAGTGCAGGGCGCTCACGATGCGCTGGTACAGCTCTCCGGCACGCTGCGTACTCTGGCAGTGTCTCTTTACAAAATCGCAAACGACATTCGGCTCATGTCATGCGGACCGCGCGCTGGTTTTGCGGAACTGGTGATCCCGGCCAACGAACCGGGGTCGTCGATCATGCCGGGCAAAGTGAATCCAACGCAGGCGGAGGCGCTGACTATGATCGCGGTGCAGGTGATGGCCAACGATGTCGCGGTCGGGTTCGGCGGCGCGGGCGGTTATCTGGAAATGAACGTTTATAAGCCGCTCATCATCTTCAACGTAACTCACTCCGTCACTATCATGACTGACGGATGCACTAACTTCCGTAAATTCCTGATCGAAGGAACGCAGCCGAATGTGAAAAAGATTAAGGAATATGTGGACCGCTCTCTCATGTTAGTGACTGCACTGTCACCTGTTATCGGGTACGACAAATCGTCGAAGATTGCGCATTACGCATTGGACAATGACCTCACGCTCAAGCAAGCCGCACTGAAGCTGGGATTTGTAACGGAAGAAGAGTTCGATCGCGTCGTCGATCCGGCGAAGATGGTCCATCCGTACGTGGCAAAGGCAAGCTGAATAATCAACAGGAGAAATCTGTGACAACATCTATTCCTTCCGCGAACCATCCCGATGTCGTTCTTGTCGGCGCAGGCATCATGAGCGCCACGCTGGCAGTGATCCTGAAAGAACTTGATCCCAGCTTGAAAATTGAGATCTACGAAGTTTTGGGCAGCGAGGCGCAGGAAAGTTCAAATGCATGGAACAACGCCGGCACCGGTCATGCGGCTCTGTGTGAGTTGAACTACACTCCGCAGAAAAGTGACGGCAGCATCGACATTTCCAAGGCTTTGCAGGTGAATACTGAGTTCGATCTCTCCCGTCAACTCTGGTCCTATCTGGTAAAAAAGGGAGCGATCAAGGACCCTCAGTCTTTCATTCATCCCGTACCCCATTGCAGTTTTGTGCGCGGATCGGAGAATGTTGCTTTTCTCAAGAAGCGATTCCAGGCGCTCTCTGCTCATCCGCTTTATCACGGGATGGAATATTCCGATGACAAGAAGCAGATTGAGGCGTGGATTCCGCTGGTTATGGAAGGGCGTGATCCGAGCGAGGAAGTTGCGGCGACGAGAATGCGGACCGGTACCGATGTGGATTATGGCGCCCTGACACGGGATCTTTTTGATTCTCTAAAGGGCAGGGAAGGATTGTCAGTCCACTTTTTTACTCGCGTGCAGGATCTACGTCGTGATGGGGATCTGTGGAGTGTGCAGGTCAGAGACGAAAAGACCGGAAGCGTGAGGGAGGTCCAAGCCAAATTCGTTTTCATCGGCGCAGGCGGCGGATCGCTGCCACTGTTGCAAAAATCCAAGATTCCCGAAGGGCATGGCTACGCCGGGTTCCCGGTGAGTGGTATCTGGCTTCGCTGCGACAATCCTGCAGTGGCGGCTCGCCATGATGCGAAAGTTTACGGCAAAGCGGCGACTGGATCACCTCCAATGTCCGTGCCTCATCTTGATCGGCGGCACATTGAGGGAAAAATTTCTTTGCTTTTCGGGCCTTATGCGGGCTTTTCGACGAAGTTTCTCAAGCATGGATCCTATCTCGATCTTTTCGGCTCCATCGATCCTGAAAACATTTTGCCGATGCTGGCCGTGGGCAGAGATAACTTCGCCCTCGAAAAATATCTGGTAGGTCAGGTTATCGAGTCCTCGAAAGAGCGGTTTGCCGCACTACGCGAGTTCTTTCCACAAGCAAAGCGGACGGATTGGAAAGTTGAAGTGGCAGGACAGCGGGTGCAGATCATAAAAAAGGATTCAACCCACGGTGGCGTCCTGGAATTCGGCACGGAGCTCGTCACCGCAGCCGACGGTTCTATCGTAGCGATGCTGGGCGCCTCGCCCGGGGCTTCCACTTCGGTCTGGATCATGCTTCAAGTCATTGAGCGCTGCTTCGCGGACAAATTGAAGGCTGGGGGATGGTCGGTCAAATTGAAGCAAATTATCCCTTCGTATGGTGAATCTCTTGCCGAGAATGTGTCCCTGTGCCAGAAGGTGCGGGCAGATACAGCAGCCGTGCTGCGCATCAACAATATTGAAGACACATCAAGAGACACAGTGGAGGACACAGCCGCATGATCCGAGCTTATCGTCTGTACACAGGTCCCGACGGAAATTCGCACGTGGTGCGTGGCAGCGTAAGCGCGGGCGCGTTGGTCGAAGCGGAATCCATCTCGTTCAAGGAAACGGCGGCGCATTCTTCGTTTGACTGGCACAATGATCCCATCCCTCAATACGTCATTACACTGGCTGGTGTACTCGAATTTACGACGGTCGGCGGCGAGACATTCACGATCCATCCGGGTGATGTCTTGCTGGCAGTGGATCACACCGGCTCCGGCCACAAGTGGCGTTTGATCAACGACGAGCCATGGAAGCGGGCTTACGTAGTCTTCAAAACAGGTGCTGATACCCGTTTCGTACCTGATCCCACATGAAGCTGCTTTATGGAACAGCAATGTGAGGATTCCATATGACCTTGGAGGAGCGAGCCGACCTTGTCCTGGCGGCTGCCCGAATTTTATTCGTCAACGGTCAATCTACAGATCAGACGTTGGTCTGGGCCAAGCGTTTCGGGCGTTCTCTTGGGCTACGCGCTGAGATCATTCCCCGGTGGGGAGAGCTGCAACTTGTGGCCGAGGACGGTAACGCCAGACTGCTCTCGGTAGTGGCGGCTGATCCCACGGGCGTGGCCATGAGTCGCGTGGCTTCCACCATACGCGTGATTGAGGATGTCGGCGATGGTCGACTTGCGCCGGCGGCTGCAAAGGATGCGATCAGTGCGAGCGCACGAGCGCCGTTGGCGCCAACCTGGTTGTTCACGCTCGCAGCGGCGGCGGGTGCCGCAGCGTTAGCGGTAATTTTCGGTGTCCGACACCTGGTTGCTGCGGCTCTAATATTCGTGAGCGCAGCCGTGGGCGCCATTCTTCGCCGCAGGCTTGCGCGTTATAGCGCGAACGTCTTCCTGCAGCCGTTCGGGGCGGCCTTGCTGGCCGGCATCATCGGGGCGCTGGCGGTACGCTACCAATTGAGTTCGTCGCTGCGCCTGGTCGCAGTTTGCCCATGCATGGTGCTGGTGCCTGGACCGCCAGTCCTCAATGGCGCGATGGATCTCATCAACGGCCGCGTCACTCTCGGAACGGCCCGCATAATCTATGCGGGACTCGTCGTGGTGGCGATCTCGACCGGACTGCTGATTGGACTTTCTATTCTTGGCGTTTCCCTACCAGTAGATCAAGCCGGCAGAGCCGTGCCTCTTTGGTTCGACGTGATCGCCGCGGGCATCGCTGTTTTCGCCTATAGCGTTTTCTTTTCTACGCCGCTGCACATGCTGGCCTGGCCGGTGGCGGTCGGTATGCTGGCCCACGCTCTGAGGTGGTGGCTGCTTGTTGGGCTCGGCTCTAGCACGGCGATCGGCGCATTAGTTGCCTGTCTCGTCGTCGGGCTGATCCTCACTCCAGTCGCGCGGCGTTGGCACATGCCGTTCGCCGCCATTGGCTTCGCTTCCGTAGTTTCGATGATTCCGGGCGTCTTCCTGTTTAGAATGGCGAGCGGCCTTGTGCAACTTGTCGACGGGAAGCATGTGACAACGGAACTCTTAAGCGCGACACTCGCCGACGGCATGACCGCCATCACTATCATTTTAGCCATGAGCTTAGGCCTCATCGTTCCCAAGATGATTATTGATTGGCTCAGCGACAAATCGATGCAGGCCAGTCGTTGAGCGGCGAGGGAAGATGCCGACGTTCATTTCAGATTTCCGAGAGAGACACTCCTGGAACGCGCCATCGGAGGATGGATCGGCGCAGCTGCGATTAGGAAAGCGGCCTTCGACTCAGTTTATGCGTAGTCGACGGATGGGACTTCCAATTCTCTTGTGGTGCGGTCTTCTTCTTTGGGCATCTTCAGCCCATCCTCAGACGACGCAACAGGAGCCGATTCCCGGCCCGGATAGCCACGAAACGGGTCAGGGTCCGCACGGCCATCTCTTCGGAGAATGGGGAGGTGAGCGAACTCGCTTGGAAGAGCGTGGGGTGAAATTCGATTTTCAATACGTCAGCGACTCGCTCGCCAACATCAAGAGCGTGCAACCGGAGCGATTTTCGAGTTGGAATCGCTTTCGGGGAACGGTCGACATCGACCTGGGTAAGTTGATCGGTGAGCAGGGATTGTATTTTCATGCGACAGCGCTGTGGCAGGGCGGCGGAAATCTGGGAGCGTATCTTGGACTCCTGACCAGCCCCAGCGGCATGTCCAGCGCGAATACCTGTCGCCTCGATTCCTGGTGGATCGAGAAGCGGTGGCTGGATGAACGCCTTATTGCACGCGCGGGTCAGTTTGCAGAGCAGGATTTCTACGGAGCCCAACACTACGCGGCGTCTTTCGTTTTCGAGCCCATGGGCTATGCGCTGGGTAATCTCTTTACGACCCTCGAGTCCTTCGATCCTCCTTCGACGCCGGCTGCGGAAATCCGCGTCGCCCCGATCCACAACCTCTATGTGAAATCGATGGTGGCGGCTGCCGTCCGCTCACCTTTTTCACAAAACCCAACCGGCCTGGTGCCGGCGTTCAATGGAACTCCAGTGAGCGTTTCGGAAATTGGGTTTACTCCGGGCAGGAAGGCGTCTTCCATGCGGGCCTTCGATAACGTCGAAGGCCGCAAGGGATACTCCGGCCTCTATCAGTTCGGCGCCTCCTACAACCCCGTAAAGTTTACGTCGCCGACTAGTTTGACACCGCGTTCTGGCAACTACCTTCTGTACTGGATGGCGAGCCAGACCCTATGGCGCGTGGACCCGAAAGAAGCAAAAGGTTTGGATGCGACGTTCGCGTACGACTGGAGTCCGCCTAATGTCAACCGCAACGACCGGCTGCTGACAGCGGGAGTGAGATTCAACGAGCCGCTGCCTTTGCCCATTCACAACACCATGTCGCTGGGTTACGTGGCGAACAGTTTGAGCTCGCAGTTCCGCCCGCCTGGCGCACCTGCTTGGAAAACGGAGCAGGGCGTTGAGTTCAATACGCTGCTCGACCCATTGCCAATGCTCCTGCTGCAGCCCGTGATCCAGTACTACGCGAATGTAGGAGGGGGCGTGCAGCGCGCGGTTGTTGTCGGATTCAGAACCAAGGTGGAATTCTAGGCAGTGGTTTAGAGGAGATTTTTTATGAACATCGGCGGATTATTCGGAGCGCTGACTCCCGTTCCGGAAGAGGTCTTCCTCAATGAACGGTGACGTTAGCATTGGTCGGGAACCCGGTCAAAACGGACCAGCGGCAAAGGGATTTGCGCCACCCTATATTATTCGGCAGGCCGATATCTGGCACTCCTTGGGGCTCGCCTTTATTGGCGGGTATAGCGATGCGGCCGGTTTCGTGCTCACGAAGACGTTTACCGGGGCCGTAACCGGCAATCTGGTTCTTTGTGCCATCGCTGTAGCCACGCGCGATTGGCGGGTGGCCCTCAGGCATCTTTCGGCCATTGCCGCTTTCCTGATTGGGGTTTTCTTGAGCGTGCTTATCGCTGGCCGCCTCAAGGCTCGGCCATCGTGGCCGTTGCTTCCTATCATCATGGGAATAGAAGTGACCCTCATTGCGGCTGCTTCTAGGGCATTGGCGTCAGATGTAGTGCACGGAGTTGAAATATTTCTGATCTTTGTATCGTTCGCGCTCGGACTGCAAAACGGAGCATTTCGTCGTGTTGGCGGCATCAGCGTTCACACCACATTTCTCACCGGGATGATTACAAGTCTGATCTCTGAGGAAGCCGAAAAACATAGTTCAGAAGTGGATCCTGGGTCCGTAAGAGTTCCCGATCCAAAAATAGAACTCCTTTGCGCAATCTGGATCGCCTTTATCTTGGGGGCTGGGACAGGAGCTGCGATGGTCCTTCAATTTGGCGCGCTCGGAATGCTCGGAGCCGCGCTGCTTTTGGTCCTACTACTGTTGCGAGAGTTGCGGTTTTGACGAAGGCGCAACAGGACGATTGGCCGAAGTCCGGGCGTCTCCCAGCGGTCCACCGGCCTATGCGCATCAGGCGCGAATCGATTCGCTAAGAGCGGACTCTTCGCAACCTACTCGGACAATCGAAACGTTGGTTTCAGGCCGCCGTAAGCTCTTGACCTCTTGGGACAGGCCGGGAAATCCCAAGCCTCTGCATCTTGTGGAATAGCGTGGTGCGCTTCAATCCGAGTTTTGCGCTAGCCCCGTTCGGCCCTCCGATTACCCAACCAACAGACTCGAGCGTGCGCAGAATCAGAGCGCGCTCGGAGTCCCTCAGCGTCGTTGCAGGGTTAATGGTGGCAGAAAAAGCGGCAGGCGAACCGACGGTGATACGCTGAGGCCTCTCCAGGGGCAACGGATTGGAAAGCACGCCTCCATCCGAAAGAATGATGGCGCGTTCGATGAGGTTCTGAAGTTCGCGGATATTTCCCGGCCAGTGGTAGGCCTGAAGTGCGGCCATCGCTTCCGAAGGAATTTCTTCGATCGGCTTCCCCATCCGGCGGCCAAATACCTCGACAAAATGCATTACCAGATCCGGAATATCTTCGCGGCGCTCCCGCAGCGGCGGTAGTTCGATGGGGAACACGCCAAGCCGATAGAAGAGATCGGCGCGGAATTCACGCCGGTTGATCATGTCACCTAAATTCCGATGCGTGGCACAGACGATGCGTACATCGCTGTGAATTGTGGCCGTACCACCCAGACGCTCGAACTCTTTCTCCTGCATGACGCGAAGAAGCTTGGGCTGCAATTCCAGGGGAAGGTCGCCGATTTCGTCCAGGAACAAGGTACCGCGGTTCGCTCGCTCGAACCGTCCAATACCGCGCGCGATCGCGCCAGTGAAAGCGCCGCGCTCGTGACCGAAGAGTTCGCTTTCAAGCAAGCCCGCGGGAATGGCGGCGCAGTTCACTTTCACAAACGGGCCCTTCGACCGGCGGCTGGACTTGTGAATGGCTTCCGCAATCAGTTCCTTGCCTGTTCCGGTTTCCCCATTGATCACGACTGTGGCATCGGTCGGGGCCACGACCTTCACCATGTCGAGGGCATCGCGTAGCCCCTGGCTGGTGCCGACAATCCGCGGCAGGCTTGTATCCAATGGTTCGCCGTCGCTCGGGGCAGGGTCGAGGAGGCGGGGGCGACTTCCCCAACTGGTTGGTACCGGAATGCTCTGCCGGTCCATGGATATGGTCGGTGCGTATGCGCTCATTGTCTGTGACTCCTTCCGATTGTGTAGCCGAACTTTAGAACAGCACGGCGAGCGGGACAACCCCAGATGGAAGTGTTCTTCACCCACCATATGGAGATAGAGGGCGATACCACTTTCGAGGAAGTTGAAAATAACCCAGAGGCGTAGGACGCGATGCACCGCTATCGGTTTGAATGCCTTCGGTTGGTAACGTGATTGCTCTTAAGAGAGCGCAAGACGTGCAATGCGTGCAGAAAGAAAGCGTCGCCGGTCGGCGAGAGGAGGAGACAGAAATGGACAGCGATTACATATTTCTTTGCGGAGTGATGTGGTGCAAGTCGGAGTGCAGGATACTGGCAAGGAACTACTGAGGGCAGCGCGGTCCATGGGGCCCGATTTGAGCGCCCTGGCCTGGGCGATGTTGGCCAAGGGAACGCGTCACTTGCGAGAGTTGGAGAAAAAAACAGGAAGAGCGCTCTGTGGATGAGACCGACCGAGCGGGAAAAACGACGAAACTGTATGTTCCCTTGTCTGATGAGTGTCAGACGCCCCTCACTTAAAGTCACAGGCCTGTCAAAACGCTGACGTTGCGTCAACCGCAGGCCGCCGTTTCCGCCTCGTGACCCCTATCTCAATCGTTTATTGTCTTCGCTGACTGATAGTACGTGCCTAAATCAGCAGGTAGCGATTGGAAAATGACGTGCATGCTCCTCCTTTAGAAGAGGAGGCATGGACGAAATGCAAGCGACTTCGGAATTGTTGAGGAATGAACAGGACCAAAAGATCAGAATACCTGAAACAAGAGCGCGGGAACTGGAAGACGTTCTGTCGCGTCGCCTACCGACGTTATACAAAAGTGCTTATCGATTTCTGGGCAATGCAGCCGACGCGGAGGATGCGGTTCAGGACGCTCTCTTGTCGGCTTACAAACACTTAGACCAATTCCGAGGGCAGGCGCAGATGTCGACGTGGTTAACCGCCATTGTCACGAACTGTGCGCGGATGCAATTGCGCAGGCGTCCACGCCTTTCCAACTTGTCGCTGGATGAGCGATTTGGAGAGCAGCAGGAATATGCTCTGTCGGAAATATTGGCGGATCGGGGCCCGAGTCCCGAAGATGAGTGCCACACGTCCGAACTGCGAGGACGCCTCCTGCGATTCGCGGAACAGCTCTCGCCCCGCCTGCGCAGGACATTCCAGTTGCGTGACTTGGATGGTCTGAGCATAAACGAAGCAGCGCACATTCTGGGATTGCCACACGGAACGGTGAAGGCCCAGCTGGCGCGGGCGCGCGCAAAGCTCAGGAGGCTCATGGGAAGGCGCTCGATGCGAACCGCAACTTAGGCGGCCGGAATTCCCGAGGCATGGGAAATGTTGGGAGGAGCGATAAAAATAGGTTCCGGTTGCCGCAACTTGAAATCACAGAAATAGCGAAAGGAAACGAAGACCACGATAGCTTAGGTGGGAGCCTACCGCATTATTCTGCCATGAATCAAAGGAGCAGGTGCAAGTTTCCTGCACCCTCAGCTTCGGTTCCGGAATCACACTCATTGGTGAGGGCATAAGACTGCGTAGGCCCGCCTGTCTAAAAACGCCTGCGGAAGAACTAAACTGGTATCAGACGAAAGGATTTTTTGATGAGTACGAAGCCCGTCAGCAAAGACCCAGTGAGCGAAAAAACCGCGACCGTCGTCCCCATGCCTGCAGAATCCGAATACCTTGCGAAAATTCGCCGTCAATATTTTGTTGGACCAATTCAATTAACCGGGACGGAAAGCGCGCTTTACGAACGACATCTCCTCTTCGACAACATTGTCGATGTGACGCTCGCCGGCGCCAGAGAACGCTTTGAGGCGGTGGCTCATTCTGTCCGGGATGTCCTCTCGCAGCGGTGGATCTACACGGATAAAACTTACGAACGCGCGAACCCCAAGCGTGTCTACTATCTCTCCATGGAGTTTCTTATTGGCCGGTCGCTGGCCAACAATGTCAACAACCTTCTCCTTGATCCCATTCTGAGGGAAGCCGTCAAACAAAAGAACCTTGACTGGCTCGGAATCCTCGAGCAGGAGCCCGACGCGGGCCTGGGAAACGGTGGACTCGGGCGTCTGGCCGCGTGCTTTCTCGATTCGATGGCGACCATGCAACTGCCCGCCATGGGCTACGGCCTGCGTTATGAGTATGGCATTTTCAAGCAAACCATACAGGACGGCTGGCAGCGTGAGCAGCCGGACAACTGGCTGCATCGACCGGATCCCTGGGAGATCCGGCGGCGGAATGAGCACATCGAAATCAAACTGAATTGCTCGTTCGAAATGCATGGGGGCAGTTTGCATGCGAAGGAAGACCGTCCGTCGACTTTGCTGGGAATTCCGTTCGATCGGCCGGTCGTGGGTTATGGTGGCAAGAACATCAATACGCTGCGGCTTTGGGGTGCGGTTGCCTCCGACTACTTCGATTTTCAGGAATTCAGCAGCGGCGATTTCGTCGCAGCGCTGGCCCAGACCCTCGAGGCCGAGTCGCTTACTCGCGTGCTCTATCCCGACGACTCCACGGCACAAGGGAAAGCTTTGCGTTTTGTGCAGGAATATTTTCTGGTCGCGTGCTCTTTGGGCGATCTGTTGCGCCGCTTCCGGGGCGAGAATTCGGATTGGAACGCGCTTCCGGAAAAAGTCGCCATTCAACTCAACGACACGCACCCGACCCTGGCCGTCCCTGAATTAATGCGGGTGTTGATGGATGACGAACACCTGGGCTGGGATCAGGCGTGGAACATTACCAACAACACTTTGGCGTATACCAATCACACGCTACTGCCTGAGGCTCTGGAGAAGTGGCCGGTAGCGTGGTTCCAGAAGATAATCCCGCGTCACCTCGAGATCATCTACGAGATCAACCGGCGTTTACTGGATGCCGTGCGGACGCGCTTTCCCGGCGATGAGGGCCGAGTCGAGCGCGTGAGCCTGATCGAGGAAGGCCCCGTCAAGCAGGTTCGCATGGCCCATCTCGCAATCGTTGGTTCGCATAGCACCAACGGTGTGGCCGAGATTCACTCCAAGTTGCTGCGCACCGTGACGGTTAAGGATCTCGCGGAGGTTTTCCCCGAGCGTTTCAACAACAAAACGAACGGCGTGACGCCGCGACGATGGTTGCAGCTGGCGAATCCGCCGCTGTCGCGGACCATTACGGAAGCCATTGGCGAAGGATGGATCACGGACTTGAGCCAACTGAAAAAGCTCAAGCCGCTGGCTGACGATAAGAATCTTCATGCAGCTTTTCTGAAAGCCAAGCGCGAGGCTAAGCTTCAGTTTGCCGATTGGGTCAAGGCGACATCGGGACAGGTCGTAGACCCGGACACCATTATTGATTGTCAAATCAAGCGCATTCACGAATACAAACGGCAACTTCTGAATGCACTTCGCATCGTGGTGCTCTACAATCGGCTCCGCGAAAACCCCGACCTGAAGATGCCTCCGCGAACCTTTATTTTCTCGGGCAAAGCTGCGCCGGCGTACCGATTGGCAAAGCTAATCATTAAGTTCATTAACAATCTGGCAGGTACTGTCGACGGTGATCCCATAGTGCGAGGCCGGCTCAAAGTTTTGTTCCTGCCCGAATACAACGTCTCGCTGGCAGAGAAAACTATTCCCGCCAGCGATGTCTCCAACCAGATCTCAACCGCGGGATACGAAGCTAGCGGCACCAGCAACATGAAGTTCATGATGAATGGCGCGCTGACCATCGGTACGCGCGACGGGGCGACCATCGAGATGGCGCAGGAAGCCGGGGAAGAGAATTTCTTTTTGTTTGGCCTCACCGCGCAGCAAGTGGAGGACAGCAAGGGCTGGTACGATCCCCGCTGGCACTATGAACATGAGCCGGAAACCCGCGCGGCTCTGGACCTGATCTTCTCCGATTATTTCAGTCGTTACGAGCCTGGAATCTTTGAGCCCTTGCGCGATACGCTTCTGAATAGCGACCACTACATGCATCTGGCGGACCTCAAATCCTATCTCGAGGCCGACCAGAGACTCCTCGACTCATACGCCGACCCTCATGACTGGGCTCGTAAGGCAGTCCTGAATGTGGCGGGTTCGGGCAAGTTCTCCAGCGATCGCACCATTCACGAATATGCATCTGAGATCTGGAAGGTGAAACCATGTCCAGCGCTCTAGAAACTCATGCCAATTGGGCTGGACGCTTTTTAGTGATACGAGCTACCGCCGTTGCCCGCGATAAAAGGGCTGCATCATGAATGTGCTGGTGATTGATGTCGGCGGAACTCACGTTAAAATTCTTGCTACCGGCCATGAAGCGGCACGGAAGTTTCCGTCCGGTCCGACTATGACCGCGCAACAAATGGTCTCAGGGGTCAAGCGGCTTGCGGGAACTTGGAAGTATGAGGCTGTCTCCATGGGTTATCCTGGGCCGGTTCTCCATAACCGGCCGGTCGCGGATCCGCATAACCTGGCAGCTGGGTGGATCGGGTTTGATTTTGAAGGCGCGTTCGGATGTCCCATCAAGGTCATTAATGATGCGGCCATGCAGGCCTTGGGAAGCTACAAGGGTGGGAAGATGCTTTTCCTGGGACTGGGCACGGGTCTTGGTTCAGCGTTAGTTGTAAATGGCATGGTCGAGCCGATGGAATTGGGGCATCTCCCGTATAAGAAGGCAACCTATGAGGATTACGTAGGCGACCAGGCATTCCAGGAACGCGGCAAGAAAAAGTGGCGGCGTGACGTAGCAGATGTAGTGGCACGTTTGATCGCCGCTCTAGAACCCGATGATGTCGTTCTGGGAGGCGGCAATGTTAAGGAATTGAAAGAACTGCCTCCAAATTGCCGAGCGGGAAACAACGCCAATGCTTTTATCGGAGGGTTTCGCCTGTGGGAGCAAAGCGGAGATCAGCAGCCTCCCGTTCGCGCCGTGAGCGCTTCTGGTAAACGGGCGAGGCCAAAAAAATGAAATGTTTGCACTTCGGCGGACACCACGAAAAACCAGCAGAACGGTCGAAGGCCAGGTAAGGGGAGATAACAATGAATAACGCCGTACATTCAGACGCACTGGTCTTTTTCGGGGCGACAGGCGATCTTGCGTACAAGAAAATCTTTCCCGCGCTGCAGGCGATGATCAAACGCGGTCATCTCGACGTGCCGGTCATCGGCGTCGCGAAAGCCGGCTGGAACCTGGACCAACTGCGTGCCAGAGCCAAAGACAGCCTGGAAAAACATGGAGGCGTCGATGCTGCGGCGTTCGGAAAGCTGAGCGGTTTGCTGCGCTATGTAGATGGCGACTATGCCGACCGCGCGACCTTCGATGCGCTTCGCAAAGAGCTAGGAGGAGCCCAGCATCCGGCACATTATCTGGCCATTCCGCCTCCGCTGTTTGGACCGGTTGCCGAACATCTGGCGAAATCCGGGTCCGCCCAAGGCGCTCGGGTCATTGTCGAGAAGCCTTTCGGAAGCGACCTGCAATCGGCGAAGGAACTCAACCGCATCCTGCAGGAAACATTTCCGGAGACGAATATTTTCCGCATTGACCACTATCTTGGGAAGCGGCCGGTTCGCAACATGTTCTTGTTTCGCTTCGCCAACGCTTTCATGGAATCGTTCTGGAATCGCACCTATATCGAAAGCGTGCAGATTACGATGGCGGAAGACTTCGGCGTCCAGGGACGAGGGGCTTTTTACGACGAAACCGGCACCATTCGAGATGTCGTACAGAATCACCTCTTTCAAGTGCTATGCAACTTGGCGATGGAGCCTCCGGTCCGAACCGACAGCGAAGCGGTTCGCGACGAAAAGGTCAAGGTTCTCAAAGCAATGCCGCCGCTGGATGGAAAAAATCTTGTCCGCGGACAATTCAGGGGCTACCTCGATGAAAAGGGAGTGGCCGCGAATTCGCAAACGGAGACTTTTGCGGCGTTGCAATTGGAAGTGAACTCCTGGCGCTGGCAAGGAGTTCCTTTCTATATCAGAGCGGGAAAAAATTTGCCGGTCGCGTGCACTGAAGTTCTTGGCCGGTTCCGTAAACCTCCTGAGATATTGCCCGCGAGCGCACTAAAGCATAACCACATAAGGTTCCGCGTGAGCCCGGATGTTGCCATTGCCATGGGCATGACGGTGATGGCGCCGGGAGACGACATGAGCGGTATGACGACGGAGATGCTCGCGAGCAGCCACGCCAAAGTGGAGGATGACGCTTACGAGCGAGTACTGGGCGACGCTATGGAAGGCGACGCAACTTTATTTGCACGACAAGACTACGTGGAAGAAGCTTGGCGAATTGTGGATCCAGTGCTGAAAGCGCCGACGCCCGTTCATCAATATGAGCCAAAGACGTGGGGGCCGAGTGAGGCGCAGCGGGTCGCTCCCGCTGGAGGCTGGCACAACCCGACAGTTGCGCCTCCAGCAAAATCCGGCACCGTGCAAGCTGCCTGAGCCAGTTCAACGGATGCAAAGAAAAGTTGGACTTCAAGCCAACGAGCCAGTGGGTGCTGCGAAAAATCGATTGGGGCAGGAAATGAAATATGAGTGTCGCGCTGGATCGGGCCGTAACGACAGATTCCGGAGTCTCACAAACGGCCGAAAATAAAAGCCGAAGCTCTCCCCTTGGAAGCACTATCTACAAAAATGGCGTCAACTTCAGCATTTTTTCTCGTGCTGCAACGGGAATGGAGTTGCTGCTGTTCGACCATGAAGATGACGCGCGGCCAGAGCGCATCATTCCCATAGATCCATCAACCAGGACTTACCACTACTGGCACATCTTTGTGCCCGGCCTGCAGTCAGGCCAAATTTATGGCTATCGAGCGTACGGGCCCTCGGACCCTGCGAGCGGCATGCGCTTCGATTCGAGCAAGGTTCTTCTCGACCCGTACGGCAGAGGCGTGGTCGTGCCCAAGAATTACAGTCGCGAAGCTGCGAAACAGGCGGGCGGAGATGCTGCGACCGCCATGAAGAGCCTTGTCGTGGATGTAAGCAAGTACGATTGGCAAGGCGACGCGCCGCTGCGGCGGCCGTCTTCGGAGACGATTATTTATGAGATGCATGTGCGAGGCTTTACCTGTGACCCGAGTTCCGCCGTTTCCGAAAAAACACGCGGCACGTATATAGGATTGATCGACAAGATCCCGTACCTCCAGCAACTTGGCATCACCGCGGTTGAGCTGTTGCCCATCTTTCAATTTGATGCGCAGGATTGCCCGCCCGGGCTGGTCAATTATTGGGGCTACGCGCCGGTTTCTTTTTTTGCGCCGCATCAGGCATACAGCTCGCGTACGGACCGCATGGGTCCCGTCGATGAATTTCGCGACATGGTGAAGGCGCTCCACAGGGCCGGCATCGAGGTCATCCTCGATGTTGTGTTCAACCATACAGCGGAGGGCGATCATACCGGACCGACCTTCAGCTTTCGTGGTCTCGACAACAGCCTCTATTACATTCTGGAAGAAAATCGCTCGCGCTACGCCAACTACAGTGGCACGGGAAACACGCTGAATGCGAACAATGCGGTTGTCCGTCGCATGATCCTTGACAGCCTGCGCTACTGGGTTGAGGAGATGCACGTGGACGGGTTCCGTTTCGACCTTGCCTCCATCCTTGAGCGTGATGCGGACGGGCAGTTGCTGGCGAACCCGCCTGTGCTCTGGGACATTGAATCGGACCCCGCGCTCGCGGATACCAAGATCATCGCCGAGGCCTGGGATGCGGCTGGCCTTTATCAGGTCGGAAGCTTCATCGGAGATAGTTGGAAGGAATGGAACAGCCGGTTCCGTGACGATGTGCGCAGCTTCATTCGTGGCGATCGCGGTTCCGTGGGACGCGTCGCCGACCGGTTTCTGGGCAGCCCGGAGATCTATGGTCACAAGGAGCGCGAGGCTGAGCAGAGTGTCAACTTTGTGACGGCTCACGACGGCTTCACCATGAACGATCTCGTCTCTTACGATCGTAAACACAACGAGGCGAACGGAGAGAATAACGCCGATGGCGCTAACGATAACCGAAGCTGGAATTGCGGCGTCGAAGGCCCAACCGCTGATCCGGCTATTGAGCAGCTGCGAAATCGGCAGGTGAAGAACTTCCTGACTATCACGATGCTCTCGCTTGGCGTTCCCATGTTTGTCATGGGCGATGAAGTTCGACGGACGCAATTCGGCAACAACAACGCCTACTGCCAGGACAATAAAACTAGCTGGTTCGACTGGAGCCTGCTGAAGAAGCACGCCGACGTACACCGCTTCCTGAGCCTGCTGATCGAGCGGCGGTTGTTGCGAGACTTGGAAGCTGAGCTTCAAAGCAAAACTCTGCACCAGGTGCTGCAGTCAGCCACGAAAGCCTGGCACGGGGTGAAGCTGAACCAGCCGGATTGGGGCGACGACTCTCATAGCTTTGCCTTCAGCGCGGAACTGCCCAAAGAGAATCTGCTTTTTCATCTGATCGCGAACGCTTACTGGGAGCCGCTTAATTTTGAATTGCCTCCAGTCAACGAGTGTCAGTGGCGACGATGGATCGATACATCTCTTGATTCGCCGCAGGACATCGTTGCATGGCAATCCGCGCAGCCGGTCTCCGGCTGCAATTATCTGGCCGGATCTCGCTCGGTGGTTGTGCTCTACGCGAACACACCCCGCTAAGAGTCAATACGCCGCGAAACTAGTCGCCGCATACATTTCTGACTTATGACGTACACCACTTTCACCGCCGAAGAACTCAATCGCCGCTTTGGGATCCCCGGACGCGTGCAGATTTTGGCAGACGAAGGCGGACTGCCCAAGATCCGGGTTACCGCGCCAGAGTCGAGCGGAGAAATACACCTGCACGGCGCGCAAGTAACTTCATGGCAGCCGGCTGACGCCGAAGAGGTAATTTTCTTGAGCCGCTGCGCTCGTTGGGAAGAAGGGAAGGCGATACGCGGTGGCATACCCGTTTGCTTTCCCTGGTTTCGAGCCAAAGCGGACGATCCCCACGCGCCCGCGCATGGTTTGGTTCGCACAAAAGTGTGGGCGCTCGAATCCATCGAGCACGATGCCGGCGGCGTCACCGTCAGCATGACTACCGAGAGCGATTCTGGGACACGAACGCTGTGGCCCGGTGATTTCCGCCTGCTCGAGCGTGCAACTTTTGGCAAGGAGCTGAAACTGGAATTCACAGTAAGCAACACCGGTGCTTCGTCGTTTCGCTTTGAAGAGGCGCTGCACACTTATTATCGAGTGGGGGATGTCAGAAGAGTCTCCATTCGCGGACTGGATGGCGTCACCTACCTCGACAACACAGACTCGAACAAGCGGAAAAATCAGCAAGGCGATGCCATGATAAGTTCCCCGACAGACAACGCTTACGTAAATACCGAAGGCTCGCTTCAACTTTTCGATCCTGCGCTCAATCGGCGGATTAAGATTGCCAAGCAGAATTCACGGACAACCGTGATTTGGAATCCTTGGGCAGAGGGTGCGCGGGCATTGTCAGATTTAGAAGAAGATACCTGGCAGCAGATGGTTTGCGTCGAAGCCAGCAATATTCTCGAAGATGCCGTCGATCTGGCTCCCAACGGTAATCACAAGATGGCCGTAACCATGGCCGTGTTTTCTCTGTGAGACGCCACGTGAAGAATGCGTTCACGATTGACGGTCACAATGTCGCCTCCGTGTTTCTCATCCTCAGCTTTCGCTACGCACCCTAAGTGAAATCGTGCGCAAGAGTTGAATATAACGTTGGGCACTGAGCCAAGAATTGCACACTGGCAAAGTTACAGTTACCCATCCAAAAGTGGTAGTGTATGACGCGAACGATGCCACGAGATACTGCCTTCGCGCGAATCGCAACCCAACCTATTGATGCGCTCACCAGTCCGTTCGTGCGGTTTGCGAAGATGGAGGCGGCCGGCGGCATTCTGCTGCTGGCCAGTACGATCGCGGCCCTAGTCTGGGCCAACTCGCGTTGGGAGCAGAGTTACCAGGCGATCTGGCACGCGCAGGAATCGATCGGCTTTGGCCGGTTTTTTCTGTCCGAAAGCCGCCACGAGTGGATCAATGACGGTCTCATGTCCGTCTTTTTTTTTCTGGTGGGTCTGGAAATCAAGCGTGAACTTCTGATCGGAGAGTTATCTTCACTCCGGCAGGCAGCCTTTCCGTTCATCGCAGCACTGGGTGGGACGATTGTTCCAGCGCTCATTTACACCGTCGTCGCTCATGGCAGCGAGGGTGAAAAAGGGTGGGGCATTCCCATGGCGACCGACATTGCGTTTGCCCTGGGCGTTCTCGCATTACTTGGAAGTCGTGTGCCGGTGTCGCTCAAGATCTTCGTTACCGCGCTCGCTATCGTGGACGACATTATTGCGGTACTGGTTATCGCGATTTTCTACACCGCGCACATTCAACTGTACAGCCTCGCGATAGCCCTTGCTTTGGTGGCTCTCTCATTCGTGGCCAATCTGCTGGGAATTCGCAAGCCGGCCGTATACGCTGTGATTGGTATTTTCGCCTGGTCCGCCGTGCTGCAGTCTGGCGTTCACGCCACTGTGGCTGGTGTTCTGCTCGCGTTTACCATTCCCGCCCGGACCTACCGCGATCGCGATCACTTCTTAAAGCGATGTCGCAGCCTGCTGGACAGGTTTGAAGCAGCGCCTGCGAATTCACATGAAGCGCACGCGGCCATTCACACGCTGGAGACCGAGTGCGAACTGGTGGAATCGCCCCTGCACCGCATTGAGCATGCTCTTCAGCCCTGGGTAAGCTTTGTCATTATGCCAGTATTTGCGTTTGCCAACGCCGGAGTGCGGATTCTGGGTAACGTCTCGGCTGCGGCGCGACATCCGGTGAGCCTGGGCGTAGCGCTTGGTTTGTTCGTCGGAAAGCCAATCGGAATCTGGCTTTTTGCCCGATTGTCGGTGAGCACTCGTCTCGCCACCCCGCCCCAGGAAATGTCCTGGGGAAAGATCTTTGGAGCCAGTTGGGTTTGTGGAATCGGCTTTACCATGTCGCTGTTCATCGCGACTTTGGCGTTTGGTGAAGGAGCACTGCTCAACATGTCGAAGATCGGCACGCTAGCCGCGTCTGTGGGAGCAGGAGTATGCGGCAGCGTTTTCTTGCTTCGCCGTGGCAAGAGAAGAGTTCCTCTTGTGGCGCATGCCGAATTGCCGACATAGGCAGCGCGACAGCGATCACGTTAGCCGCAATGTCAGCGAGGGCAGAGGCAGGCCTTCGACCTCGGCTGTCCAATGATCGCCTCGATCAATCAAATGGCCGGCGGTGAGTGTCCCTGAGCTCACGATTTCTCCGGCATGCAACGGTTCGTCTGGGAAACGTCGGACGATGGCTGCGCCGAGTTCCGCCAGGCACAAAGCTGGGTTCTTCAAACTATTCTTGCCGGATCCTTCTTCGACAAACTCCCCATTCTTCGACACACGCACTTTAAGTCGAGCGAGTTCGTCCACTAGCGTGGCGATAGAATCAGGCCGCACGGATAACCGCTCTCCAATCACAAGCGCAGCGTGCAGTCCGAAAGATGCAACGAAGTCACTGGGCTGGAACTTCCATTCTGGAAAAGGACAATCGATGATTTCGAATCCCATTGCCAGCCATTCCGTCGCTGCGAGCGCGTCGGCAGGACCAAGGCCTTCCGCAGTGATCGGGTGTTTCAGACCGAAAACAATCTCGGGCTCGATCTTTAGCGAACGGCGGTGCGGGAGCGTCAGCGCGGTTGAGTTGTTGTCGCTATAGTGCACGGTATTGTCGTACATGTGGGCCCAAACCAGGGTTTCCAGCTTGAGCACACGCCACATGGCCTTGTTGGCATAACCAACCTTGCGGCCAACAGTTCTATGTCCCGCAGCTTCGCGAGCGCGCCGGAGTGCGGCTTCCACCGCATAAGCGGCGTCGAGATCGAAACCAGGGCGTGCAGAGGGAAGAACGGGGACCATCTGGTCCGTCTGTTGTGCGGAAAGCAATTCCCGTGCCAGGTTTTCGGCGTCAATGAGCGGCATAGATTAATTCGTCCTTCGTAGCGCGGATCGGGCAACCCGCGCAATTCGCCGTAGACTCGGTCCAGACGCTCTGCATCTTAGCACTCATTACTTCTGAACATGCAAGCCTTCGCGGCGGTTGAAAGTTAATGCCGGGCGAGTGCCTGCAGGTTTCTTGCGCAAGAATTCAACGTGCTCCAGCGAACGAGCCGAGCCCGCTGGCGACTCCTAATCTGACAACATTTCAAAGTTAGGCCACAATCGGGCCACTTTCAAAACGATAGTAACTTTATCTTCGTCGTTTCAGTGCAGTACCTTGGAAGACGGCTAATAAGTGCGACATGCCGCAGCTCGTCAGAAGGTGCGCCATAATGAAGATATCGGCACGATTTTCACTGTCAAACATTTCGCAAAGAACGTTTGCCCAATTCTGTTTCTCGCCAATCTGCCTGTTGTTCTTGCTGGCTATTGGAATGCACAGCGCTCCCGCGGTTGCCCAAAACGCGGTCGTACTGGTGGGATCAGGATCGAGTGTCCCGGCACCTCTCTATACCCGGTGGACACAGGAGTACAGCAAGCATAACGCCCACGTGCAGATGCGATACCTTCCCGTGGGCACGAGCGAAGGAATCAAGCAAATCTCGCGTGGAGTTGGCGATTTTGGCGCCGGCGAAGCCCAGCTTACGGATAAGGAGCGGAAGGAGGAGGGTTTGATCGAGTTGCCGACCGTGCTCATCGGGATCGTTCCGATCTACAACCTTCCCGATGTCCACGCGGAACTCCGGCTTTCGGGGGAGGTGCTGGCTGAGATTTTCCTGGGAGATATTAAGAACTGGGATGCAGAGCAGATTGCCAAGCTCAACCCCGATCTCACTCTGCCCAATCTTCGGATCCAAGTGGTTAACCGTCCGGCGGGGAAGGGATCCAATTTCGTATTCACGGACTTTCTTTCCAGGGTCAGTTCCAAGTTTCGCGCTGAGGTGGGAACCAGTCCGTCCCCTAAGTGGCCGGTTGGCGTGCCGGCGGAACGCAGTTCGGATATGGCAGACAAAGTGAAAGGCAGCGCCGGGTCTATCGGCTACGTCGAATACCAATACGCGGTGAAGGGCAATCTTTCGCAAGCGGCGGTACTGAATCCTGCCGGTAAGTTTGTTAAAGCTTCCTCTGAGAGCATTGCTGCGTCATGCCGGGCAGTGGAAGAGCCGCGGTGGAATAGCTTTTCCGCGTCGCTGACCAATGCCGGTGGCGCTGATTCTTTCCCCATTACCAGTTTCACATGGATTTACTTGCGGACTAAATCCACCGATTTCGCTCGCGCGGCTGCGTTAGGCGATCTGTTGGATTGGATCTACTCGGATGGCCAGCAGTTCGCCGCCCAGGAAGGTTATGCCGAACTGCCCTCCGAGTTGCTCGCTGCCGTGAGAAAAAAAATCAAAGAATTGCAATAGCGCTCTCCCATCCGAAAGATGGCGCGAAATCTGATAAGATTTCCGGCGGTTCGCTTTGGAGGAACCGTGCGAGATTTCTTAGTCTTCGCTTGCGCTATAGGACTGACGACTGCGGCTTTGCCCCAACAGCCCGCAGCGCCATCTAACTCCGCCCAAAGCCGGGAGTCCAGCCGCGTCCCCGTCGATTCAAGCCTCAAGGAAATGTTCGAAGCCAAGATCAAGGCTGAGTGGGAAGCGATAAAGAACAAAGACAAGAAAACGTACGGCGAATTATTGGCCGACGACTATCAGGGCGTTGAAGTCGATACCCAGGGTGAGCGTACCAAGATTCAGGCCCTCGCAGAATTGGTAAGTGGGAATGTCTTCAACTATACTCTGTGGGGTTTGAAAGTCATTCCCCTTTGTCCGGAGGCTGGCTTCGTTATCTACGAAGTTACGCTGCAGTTCCCACCCAGATCGGTGGTGCATTTTTCCAGATTCTACGTCACGGAATTGTGGGTGAAACGCGACGGGCAATGGAAGGAGTTGCACTATCAGGAAACTCACGTCAAATAGCCCTTGGAGCCTCGCCGTAGAATTTAATGCAACCGGTGCAACAGCGTTACCATCCCATTCGTGAAAGGAGAAGTCTCGATGAAAAAGATATGGTTCTTTCTGCTGCTGTTTACAGGCAGCTTTCTGGCGGCGCAAGACAGCAACTCCAGCGGCATGAGTCAGAACGGTTCAAAAACTCCCAAAGGCCAGGTAACGATACAGGGTTGCATCAGCAGATCCAGCGGCGATTTCGTTTTGATCAAACAGGATCCCGGAATAACTTATGAACTTCACGCAACCAACAAAATAAAACTAAGCCGGTATCTGGGGCAACGAGTAGAAGTGAACGGAACGCAATCACCTTCGCTGGGCACGAGCTCCGACTCTGGCAGGGCTGCATCTCCGGTGACGTTAACCATCAGCTCGATCAAGACCATCGATAAGGAATGTCCGGCGCACCAGGTCTCCGCTCAGTAATCGACGGTCAGTCGCAGTCGGGCGGCATGGCCTGAATTTCGGCTTCAGAGCCACAGGGCTTCTTTTGCTTGGCCGGCTCTAAAAGAGCAGGGCGCACATAACGCAGAACCCAGAGGCCTTCGTTGTTGGTAAGGAAGATCAAGCCGCGGTGACTATCAGGCAACAGGCTGGTGACATTGTTGAATGTCTCCAGCGTCTTTGGGTTGCGCGGATCACTCATGTCTAGCATACGAACGGTTTCAGTAGCGTGGTTGCTGCTGGTCACAGTTGCCGAGGTTTTTTCCGGAGCCACCGCGATGGCAACATCCGGGCTAACGATCTGCAGGTTTCCTTGAGTTGCCTGATTTGATTCTGCCGTCCGTTTCAAAAGGGTGGGCTTCTCCGGCTTAGACACGTCTACGATCATGAAACCTTGCTTGGCCGCCTGTTGGACATACAGATACTGTTTCGAGTTCTCCTTTTGCAGCAACATCTGGTTTCCCGTCGGCAGCGGCAAAGGCAGATGGGCGATCACCGTCGCAGGAACGTCAGTGGGTTTTTCCCCCGGGTTTTCACTGGCGCGAGCCGACAGCGCGGACAAAAGCAAAAGCGAGAGTACAGCTGCATAAACCCGCTGTAGCCTTCCAAAACCAGTTTTCATAAATCACTCCACCATTTCCTACGAGAGAACCAACCTCTCGCGCCCCGAACAAACTATATCACCGGCGCAAATCCGTTTTTCACTCACTGTTGCGCGATGACGTCAATGCAGCCGGCCCCAGCTTGTGATCCGCAGATGGCCCCGGCCTGCTGAGGCATAAAAGCATGGTTGTTGCTGGGATCGACTGCAACGCTGTGTGCATTAGTATTGACTGGAAGGTTGGCCAGCCAAAGGTTGGTTCCGGCATCTATAACGCCCAGCACCGGGCCGGGAAGCATATCGCGTGCCGCAAGGTAGTATCGATTGTCACCTGGGTTGTACCAGACTTCGTCCACGCCCCCGACGTTATTGATTTCTGCGATGATCGCGCCTGTGGTTCCATTGATGACATATTCATTGGCCGGGAAGGCTTCGCCGTCGTGATCTGCGCAACCCACCAGGAAATTATCTCCTGGACCCTGAGCGATACTGGTCGGCATACAGTTCATCAGTGGGAAGCTGTTGATGACAACCGGCCCGTTCGGATTGCCGGGTCTGGGATCGATCTCATCCACGCTGCCGACTGCGAGGACGCCCGTGGAGTTCGAGTTCGTTAGCAGGAAATGGCCAGTGTTGGGGTTCCATGCGTGGGCGCCCAATCCAGCCGGAGCAATTGCGCCGATGCAAAGCGCGTTTGCTAGTGTCGGGTTGCAAGTCGGATCATAAATGCCCGTAAGATTGTCGATGATGGGGCCGTGATGGCACGGGATGGATTTGGTGCCAGCGATATATGGGGGCGCTCCGGAAACGCCGGAGTTCACTTGGGGATTGGATGGATCGGGGCAAACGAAGCCGTTGGCCGCATTCAGACCCACGTCATCAACCGCTACGTTAGTGTTGTTTTGCGGGGCCCCGTCGTAGTAAATCTGTCCGAGGATGCACGAAGGAGCATTAATTGGCCCAAGAGGAACGCCCAAAGGAGGACCGTACGGAGTGCCGGGGAGAACTGGCTGGCAATTTGAAGTGCGGGCAATGATCCCGGAAACGTCGATGAAAGTGATGAAGGGCAACCCGGGATCGCCATCGATCACGGCCAGAATCTGATCCTTGGAATCGTAAGAGATTTCGTCTCCGCGGAGATCGCCGCAGCTCGGATCAGAAAAGGCCCGTCCGTTGGCCGACTGCACGCAGCCGGCGATGCCTGTAGTGTTGCCGGTGGTGCCCGCAGCCGCCCCGGGATAAGGCCCGCTGTTGCCAATCTGCCCATCATAATCGGGAGACAACCCCGTCGGAATCACGGCAAGTACGTTGGGCGGTGTTGGCGGGGTGGTTGAAAGGACCTGCGTCGTCAAGTCGAAGACGACGATGGAACTGCTTCCGTTGCCGACGAAAAGGGTTTTGCCGTCTGGAGTTACAACTACGCCGTCCGGGCCAGACAAGGGATTTACGCCGTTAGCTCGGGCCGCGCAGCACTGCGCCCCCGTAAATCCGCCGAACTTACCATTGGCGCCGAAGCCTGGAATATGGAAATTTCCGGTTCGGCAACCAAACCTCGTCCAGTTACCCAGCACGGAGACGATGGGAGGGCTAACTAGGCCAGTGCCAGCAGCAGCAAGAGGTGGGGCGACACACGGGCTTGCGTTGTTCCCGGCCCCAGAGATGCCGTTCATGCCGGCGATGGAATTCACCGCGAGGTCGTTAGTCGTATTGATAACCTGCACGGCGATGCCGATACGGTCCGAGACATAGTCCAAATGGTTAACCGGATCCACCCAGCTGATGTCGAAGGAATTGAATGGACCACCGGGCTCACCGGTATTGTTGTGCTCCGGGACGGCAATGACGTTAATCACGGCATAGCTGCCGTTGAGTGTCGTGCCGCAAGTGGGACAATTCGGCGTACTGCCGCAGCTGCTCGCCAGTACCATCAACGCGGTGAGAAGAATAGTCAGTAGAATTCTCGGTCTCATCGAATCTCCTCCTGCAATTTTCCCTTCAAATCAGGCTGCAAGCAGCCCTGGCGTATTACTCAAAATCCTTGCTGCCCATTCGCGATCCGGTCGCGAACGGGATCTTCAGAAGCGGAACTGCAACTCCTGCGTCAAGGCGAAGAAGTTCTGCGGCACTTGCCCTGTGATGCTGGGCTGGTGCAATTGATCGATGTTGACGTTGAACTGGTACTTCACCCAATAATTCAGGTACCAGTTGATTCCGAACGTGACCTGGTCGGTGTGAAAGTTGTACTGCGGGACAAAGCCCGGAGTGTAATAGCTCAAGAAGTTCGAGGCGGGTGCATTCGCCTGAATGCCGGTGTACCGAACCGTTGCTTCCCAAGCTCCCCAACCGCGTCCCGTACCACCGGGAGTATCGGGCCCGAATAACGGGTGCTTGACACGAGGCGTGCCATTTTCGGGTTTTTTCTCGCCGGTCAGCAGGTAGGTTGTCCCAATATCCCACGCCTTGGCTCCGATTCCAGGTAGAGTCAGGAAGCCTAAGCCACCGGATTGCAAAGAGCCCACGCTGTCACGTTGATACTGTCCCTGCACGTATTCGCCGCGCAGCGCGAACGCGGACTTGATGTAGGTGAATTCGCCCTCGTACAGTTCGATAGGGCCGTTGATTGGTAACTGAGGGAAAAACGAATAAGTGGCATCAGGGATTTGACCGTTGAAGCTCACGTCACCAGACAGTCCTCTGGAACGGGCGTGGCTGATCGATCCACCAACCGCAAACTGCCTGAGCCATTCGTTTTTCGTCTTTCGCCAAGGATACAAGCGGAGTCTTCCGACAAACTCGGGCTCATTGACAACGTTTGCGGTAACGCCGCCCCTGCCGTTGAAAGCTCCCGCCCAATACTGTAAGACGCCGCCGTCAATGTCCCCGTGAATCGTCATGCCAGGGCAACGGTATGCAGTCACCGCACACGGGTAGAGCATCGCCTGCAAGCCGCGCTCAACAAAGTCGAGGTTAGTTGCACCAATACCGGTTTCCTGGGCGAATGGTACTTTGAATTGTCCTGCCTGGACTTGAAACTCGGGAATGATTCTGACGTTGAGATAAACGTCACGAACGATTGCGCCCGTAGTCGAGTTAGCGTCGGTCAACAGGGCAAAGTCGAAGTGCGATCCGTAGTTGCCCTGAAACCCGAAGCGAGCGCGGCGAACCAGGAACGTGTCAGCCGGCGCGCCATCACCCTTGTAAGCGCGGTAGTCGGTGTCCACGTAACCGTAGGGACTGATGCTGAACTGTCCGTCCGGGCTTCTAATGAAGAAATGCTCTCCGTTCCATCCTGCCGTGAGGGGAGCGTCTTTCTTGGGCACTGCTGCTGGCTCTGCTTGGTTGATGCCTCCGCTTTCGATCGCCGGTTCAGGCTGGACCAGAACTGTGTTCATCAGATGGACGCTGTCTGTGCTCCCGCTGCTGACCGGTTGAGGAGTGGCGACGGCGACGGGGATGGCGCCGGTTGAGTCGGTTGCCGCGGGTTTCACGCTGGCCGATGTTCCTGCCGCGGCAGTGGTCTTGCCATCAACCAATTGCTGGACCATCGCCTTTAATTCGTCGATGGTTTTGCGTTGCGCCTCAACCTCGCTGCGCAACTGGTTGACCTCTTCCTTGCTGGCGCTGCCGGAGGTCGCTGCGGCGGTTTTGCTCGCGGGTTCTGTGGCTTGAGCGTGGGCGAACGAACCCGGTGCCATGAAAACAACCAGGAGCACGAAAAGCGTTGTTAGCGAGCGCATGTTTTCCTCTCCGACCATGATTTGTCGACCGATCGGCCTGGGCGCAGAGCGAGCGTGCAAGTGCTGAGCCTCACACGCAGACTGCTTCGAGGCCGCAAATCACTACACCGCCTATTCGAAAAATCGATAACTTGTATGAAAAGCGGACCAATCCGCTGGCGCGCCTGTTTACCACAGATTTCTGCAAAGAGTCAAGTAAAGTTTTATTTCTGATTCGCTGGGCACGAGAGGCAATAAGGATTTTGGAGCGGATAAGAATTGGAGCAACAATAGACATAGTCAGTTTGCGTTTAATCCTTTGGCGGTACGATTCGTTTTTGACGAAGAAAACAGCATCGTTGTGGTCGCGATCACACATGAATTTTTTTTAATCGCCAGCCGCCATAAGCAATTGACTCCGTGATTCATGTCTTGCAATGATGTCGGTTTGCTGAGGGGAATCTTAGAATAGAGATTCGTCGCAAGCCACTGAACCCTGCACGGCGATGTTGGCAAGTTAGGTTCCGGCCGCGGCCTGGCTGTAAACTTGGGGCGACGACAGACCCGCGTCGGTCTGGTTTTACTTAGATAAAGTTGCACCACTGTCTGGATTTCAGAATTTTATTGGCCAACTTTGCTGTCAAGCACGCAGTAAGGATCTCATCCTATGGCTTCGCGTAAGGAACACACCGGGTCGCAGCAAATGAATTACGCGCCGCCGGAATTGAATCCGCAAAAAGATCTTCCCAATGGATTCTTTGATTACCTCCTTCCACTTCACAAACAATTCACGCCCTGGCAAGAGAAGCTGATAGCAAGACGCGCTGAGGTATTGCAGCGATCGCATCGCGGAGAGCCGCCGAACTACTTGCCACCGTCAGAGGCCACCACGTCCGACTGGCGGATCGAGATTCCCGAGTGGTGCGCGGATCAACGAAACCAGATGACTGGACCCGGCGACGATGGTGAGTTGACGGTCAAACTCCTGAACTCCGGATCGCCGGCCGTGATGATAGATATTGAAGATTCCACGGCAAACATCTGGCTGCACATCATGCAGGCGATTGAGAATACGCTCGCCGCTTACAAATACGAACTCAGCTATAACGACAAGAAGCGGGGTAAAAGGGTCAGCGTTCAGCGCTCGAAGACCGTGACCTGGGTACGGCCGCGTGGATTGCACGTCAGCCAGGGTGGAGTGATCAAGAACGAGATCACGTCGGCTTCGCTGTTCGATCTGGCGCTGATCTGGTATCAGATCGATCCCGCATCGCTGCCGCACAATTTCTGTGTCTATATCCCTAAAAGCGAATCTGCGGAAGAGGCATTCTGGTGGCGCGACCTTTTCCAGGCTTTCGCCAAACAGAAGAAACTTCCACCCGACTACATAAAATGCATGGCTCTGGTAGAGGCGCACCCGCTGGCTTATCAGATGGAAGAATTTCTCTTCAATCTCCGTGAGCACTGCGTGGGTTTAAACCTGGGGCGCTGGGATTACATGGCCTCGCTGATCGATTTCATGTCCGAGGATCCCAACTGGATTTTGCCGGACCGGAATACGATCCCGCACGATGTGGCATTCTTTCAGAATTTCCGCATGTTGATGCCGGAGATCTGCCACAAGCATGGCGCCCACGCGATTGGCGGAATGACGGCGCTTTATCCCAGCCGCTCTGACGCGGAGTTGAACGAACGCGCGCTAAAGGTACTTGAGGAAGACAAGAAGAATGAAGCCAAATGCCTGATGGATGGCGCCTGGACTGGCCATCCTGACCAGAACCAGATCGCAGTAGCACAGTTTCCGTGCCCCAATCAGATTGCAAAACGGCCTGAGCACGCGAATCCGCACCCCGACTTGCGCCCGGTTCCAAAAGGCGTTGGCAAAACGACCCTTGCAGGAACGCGAGCTGCCGTGCGCACTGTCATTCGTTATCGAAACGGAGTGCTGAACGGGAAGGGCGCCAGCTTGCTTGATGGCTACATGGAGGATCTGGCGACCGATCGCATTTACCGGTTGATGATCGCGCAACGAGTAAGACACAAGGTCAGAGTTCCCGGCGACGACGGCAAACCGGTTGAGCACAGCACTGAATTAGTGACCCGCATTTTTGACGAGGAGCTGGCGAAAATTCAACGCGATTTGCCGGCGGAGATTGACGCCAAGGCGGCTGAGACACTTCCGGAAGCGCGGCGCATCGCCGAGGCGATGATCGCGGAGGGGCACCACTCGCCGATTTAAAGCGGTAAAGCGCTGGCATAAATGTGCTGATAAAAAACTCTGATCGAATAGATCAATAGAATCAGCTTGACGAAGAATCCCTGATCAGTGCCCACTATCATACTGCGTCGCATGTCGAACCTTACCGTTCGGATGGGATTCTGAAGATTGCTTCTTCCACACTAATATTTGACTATTTTCGCTGAGAAATGAGGGCTATGAGCGTCGTTGAACAGCAGGCTGCCACAATTAACTCGCTACCTCCTTTGCAACCGCCTCGCCGATATTTGTTCGGACCCGGACCGAGTATGGTTCATCCGCGCGTCTATGAGGCGCTGGCAAAGCCGATCGTTGGACACCTCGATCCATATTTCATCCAGGTGATGGGAGACGTTCAGCAGTTGGTAAAAATGGCTTATGGCACCAGCAGCGGCGCCACGCTGGTGATTTCCGGCACCGGCAGCGCGGGCATGGAAGCTTCGATAGCAAACTTCGTAGCGCCCGAAACCAAGCTGGCGATTTTTGCCAATGGATATTTCTCCGATCGCCTCACGGAGATGGCAAAGCGACAAGGCGCGAATGTCGCGCGGTTTGAGAAACCCTGGGGAGCAACCTTCACTGACGATGAGGCGACGGAATTTGTTCGTCGCGAAAAGCCCGAAGTTGTGGCCTATGTTCACGCCGAAACATCGACCGGAGCGTTGCAATCAGGCAAGGCGATTTGCGCCGCCGCTCACGATAGCGGCTCGCTCGTGATTGCAGACTGCGTGACCTCGCTCGGCGGCCTGCAAATAGACTTTGACGGCACGGGCATCGACGTCGCTTATAGCTGCACCCAAAAAGGATTGAGCTGCCCGCCCGGCTTATCTCCGATGGCTATGTCGCGAAGGGCCATGGAATTCCTGAACAGCCGCACCACCCCGCCGCGCAGTTGGTACCTCGACCTCAAGCTGATTCACGATTATTCGACGGTCTCGCATCGCTACCACCACACCGCGCCGATTTCCATGTTTTACGCATTGCGCGAGGCGCTACTGGTTATCGCGCAAGAGGGAATTGAGAACCGATGGGAGCGGCACCGACGTTGCCATCAGTCTTTCGTCAAGGGCATAGAAGCCATGGGATTGCGCATGCACGTTCCCGAAGGCTTCCGCATTCCAACCTTGAACACAGTGCATGTTCCAGAAGGTATTGACGAGGCGAAAGTTCGAAAACGCCTGATAGAAGATGCAGGCATTGAGATCGCTGGCGGCTTCGGTCCGCTCGCAGGGAAAGTTTTCCGCATCGGCGTCATGGGTCCCTTGGCCACCGAGGAAAATGTACAGTTTTTCCTCAAAGAGTTTGGCAAAGCGCTCCAAGCGGAGGGCTACTCCATCTGAAGCCGGGTTGGGCGGAGGACGGCAAGCCTGAAGCCTGCAGCCGTATTCCTCTGGTTTCGGGAACAACGGACAAGATCGGCGCCTCATCCAAGGACTCGCGTTAAGGGCAATAACGAATGACTCTCAAGTCAGTCCAGACACTTCTCGACGTTTTGCACTTTGCGGACGGTCGCGCGGCGGTTATTGTTCCAGAGCTTGGAGTCCCCATCACCTACGATTCGCTTCGCCAGCAAGTCTGGGCCATGGCCAACGCTTTGGCTTCCATCGGCATTCGTCGCGGCGATACGGTTGCGATCGCGCTGCCGAACGGATTGCCTGCTCTGGTGAGTTTTCTAGCTGCGTCTATCGCTGGAACCGCGGCCCCGTTGAACCCGGCGTACCCGTATGAGGAGTTTCATTTTTTTCTCGGCGACACCGGCGCGCGTATTTTGCTTTGTCCGCCGGTAGGGGCGGAGTTTGTGCGCGCCGCGGCGGCCGACCGCAAGATCCCGGTATTTTCGGTCGAAATGAATGAGCAGGGAAATGTTCACATAGCGAATGCTCCGACTGGAGCCACGGCAACCGAGCCCACGGCCGACGACATTGCCCTGATCCTGCACACCAGCGGCAGCACGGGCCGGCCCAAGCGTGTGCCCTTGCGGCATTTCAATCTCGCCGTATCGTCGGCGAATATCGCGAACACATACACTCTTTCGGAAGACGATGTTTCACTTTGCATCATGCCGCTGTTCCACATCCACGGATTGATTGGATCGGCCATGGCCACTCTGCTCTCCGGAGGAACCGTGGTGATTCCCAGCAAGTTCAATGCGCTTTCTTTTTGGCGTACGATTCGCGAACATCGCGTAACCTGGTATTCGGGCGTGCCCACCATGCATCAGCTTCTGCTGGCGAGGACGCACGACAAACCGGTCGAAGCAGAATCCTTGCGTTTTATCCGCTCTTGCAGCGCGCCGCTATCGGCGCAACTTATTGGCAAGATCGAGGATTTGTTTGGCGTACCCTTCGTCGAAGCCTACGGAATGACCGAAGCTGCTCACCAGATGACCTCGAATCCATTGCCTCCGCGACACCGCAAGGCCGGGTCTGTCGGCGTGAGTACGGGGCTGCGCATTAGCATCATGGACAAGGAGGGCAATCACCTCGCCACCAATCAGCGGGGAGAAGTTGCCATTCAGGGAGCGAACGTATTCCGCGGATACGAAAATAATCCTGAAGCCAACGCCCGTGCGTTTGTGAATGGATGGTTTCGTACCGGTGACGAAGGATTCCTCGACGCAGACTGCTATTTGCATTTGACCGGTCGAATTAAGGACATCATCATTCGTGGGGGCGAGAACATTGCGCCGCATGAAGTCGACGAGATTTTGCTTAGGCATCCCGCGGTCGCGGCGGTAGTCACCTTCGGTTGCGCGCATCCGACGCTGGGCGAAGAGGTGGCCGCGGCTGTGGTTCTGCACGAACCCAACGGATCGAGCGAATCGGCGCTGATCGAGCATTGCCGCGAATCGCTGGCGGAATATAAATGTCCAACCAAGATTTATCTGGTGGAAAGCATTCCCACCACTGCGACGGGAAAAATTCGCCGTCGCGCCGTCGCCTCCGCCCTCGCGGATCGGCCATGAGATTTCTGATCGCGGGAGCCGGAGCGATCGGAGCTTATATCGGCGCTCGCATGGCCCAGGCCGGATTCGATGTCACCCTCTTTGCCCGCGGCCCACACCTTCGCGCCATGCAGGAACACGGTGTGCAGGTGAAGAGCGGCGAGGGAGATTTCATCGCCCGCCCCAAAATCGCAAGCGCCCTCGCGGATGTGGGCCCGGTCGACGTTGTTTTTCTTGGCGTAAAAGCGCACAGCCTGCCGCAACTCGCTCCGCAATTGCATCCCGTACTGGGGCCCGACACTTCAGTTGTCAGCACGCAGAATGGAATTCCGTGGTGGTACTTCCAGGGTTTCGGCGGCGAATGGGAAGGATTGCGTCTCGAGCGCGTCGATCCGGGAGGCGTTATATCGTCGGCCATCGAAGCGCCCCGGGTAATTGGATCGATAGTGTACTTTGCCACCGAAATTACCGCGCCCGGGGTGGTTCAGCACATCGAGGGGAATCGCATTACTCTTGGTGAGCCCGACGGCACGCGGTCTCATCGTTCCCGCCAAATTGCAGAAGCGCTGATCGCCGCTGGTTTACGCTGCCCGGTCACGGCTCGAATCCGGCACGACATTTTGGTCAAGATTCTGGGCAACGCCTCCTTGAATCCTGTGAGCGCGCTGACGCGAGCTACGGTTGCTGAGATGCTTCGCGATCCGGGCGTTCGCGTCGTGATTCGAAACATCATGGAGGAAGTGGAAGCGGTCTCCGGTAACTTGGGGATGGAGTTGCCTGTTTCGATCGATCAACGAATTGCGGGCGCGGAAAAAGTTGGCCAGCACAAAACCTCCATGCTGCAGGATCTAGAGGCCGGCCGCTCGATGGAGTTGGAAGCGCTGGTTGGCGCGGTCGTGGAGCTCGGCGAACGCATGGGTCTCCCAATGCCCATCACTCGAACCGTGTACAGTTGCGCAAAGCTATTAGCGGAGACTGAGGCTAAGCAACTGGCAAAATAAGCATAGCTTTCTCCACAGCGGCAAAAGAACGTGGATCGAGTTTCCCCATCTCCCAAGAAAAATAAAGGGTTGACAATAGATAGGACACCGGGCGTATACTTCGTGCGGTGGCTGGTCCACTTATCGGACCACTTGAACATGGCGCTTGCCAGGACCAAACCGGACTTCGAAGTAATCCGAAGAAACAAGGTCTATGAGGAAGTCGCTCAGCAGATCGAGCGTCTTATTCTGAAAAAATTGCGCCCGGGCGACAAACTACCGTCGGAACGGGAACTGGCTGAAATGTTAAAGGTGAGCCGCAGCTCCATCCGGGACGCGATCCGCGGGCTGGAGTTGAGGGGCCTGGTTGAGCCGCGCCAGGGAGCCGGGACAATCGTTCGCGAGCCGTCATCTGAGCCGTTGGTGAATCCTTTTGCCAACGCGCTGAAGCGCCGGCAGGAGATGGTCAGCGAGCTTTTGGATTTTCGCAAAATGCTTGAGCCGCCGTTAGCAGCGCGTGCGGCCACGCATGCTTCCGCCGATGAAATTTCTGAGATGGAAGAAATTCTGCGACGTCAAGAGGAGAAGCAGGCTCAAGGCGAGGCCGCTGTCGCTGAGGATGCAGAATTCCATTACAACATTGCTCTGGCTTCGGGGAATGGCGTGGTGCTGAAAGTGCTCGACATCATCATGGACCTGCTGCGAGAAACGCGAGAGCGTTCGCTGCAGTTGGATGGTCGGCCACAAAAATCGCTGGCCGGACACCGGCGCATCCTGGCCGCAATCAAACGCCACGATGGCGAAGCGGCAAAGGCGGCGATGCGACGCCACATTGAGGATGTAGAAGAGATCGTACTTGACAGGTTTTAACTCACTCCGAAATCTTGCAGTGGGTCGGCCATTCGCGATTTGCGCGGCGTGGGGGAAGCCAATCGCCGCCTTGAATATCGCGTTATTTGTGCCAATGCTTAAAGGTGGGCCATAACACTCACCAATCTGGGGACGATCAGTTTGACTAAGCTGGCGAATGACACGACCCGTGTGGCCGTCGCGCCTCGCGATGCAGGTGACGCGGATCAATCCAAGGCAAAACTGTTCGATGGAATCCAGGGCCAGGAACAGGTCGCAAATCGCGCCGTGTCAGAAATCTCTCCATTACCTCTCGGTCTAACTCTTACACTTCGTGTTGCTGAGGCGCGCGTCGAGGACGTTGGCCACGCGATTGCGCGACTGGCGCCAGCCGACTTGCAGCGTATTGGTGTTCGGGCCGGCGACGTGATCAAGATCAGCGGCGGTGCCGTTGGCGTTGCACGCGCTGAGCTTTCGGATGATGGATACGAAGGCATGATCCAGATCGACGGGACATGCCGCAGCAATTGTAGTGCGGGCCTGCAAGAGCAAGTGACGGTAGCCAGAATTGATAGCGAGCAAGCGGTCGCCGTTCGCCTCTCACCGCTGTGGGTGGGGGCTGCGCCAGCGACCATCGCGCCTGATCGAATGCTGGAGGATCTGATCGGCGTTCCGGTGATCGCGGGTTGCGTGGTGCGTGTGCCGACCTTTGCCAAGGCGGTGAACTTCCAGGTTGTGCGGACGATTCCTTCGGGACCGGTTGTGATCGGGAAACGTACCGACATCCGGGTTGTGGAAGGCGAGCAGACGGCAGCCCGGGCTCCGGCGGTTTCCTACGAAGACATCGGCGGCCTGGAGCGCGAAGTCGCGCGAGTGCGTGAAATGGTCGAACTGCCGCTGAAGTATTCGCGCATTTTCGAGCGGCTGGGAATTTTGGCGCCCAAAGGCGTGCTCTTGTACGGCCCGCCGGGCACGGGTAAGACTCTGCTTGCCCGCGCGGTCGCGGCGGAGAGCCGCGTGCACTTTATTCACCTCAATGGCCCCGAGATCATGCGGAAGTTCTACGGCGAAAGCGAAGCCAAGCTCCGCGAAGTTTTCGAAGAAGCGGCACGCCACGCGCCGGCGATCTTGTTCATCGATGAAATCGACGCTGTTGCCCCCAAGCGCACTGAGGTGGTCGGTGAAGTGGAGAAGCGGGTCGTGGCACAGCTTCTCAGCTTAATGGATGGTTTCGTCGCGCGCGGCCAAGTGATCGTCATCGGCGCGACCAACATCCCGGAAGTTCTCGATCCTGCGCTGCGCCGCCCCGGGCGTTTTGATCGCGAAATTGAAATCGGCGTTCCCAACACGCAAGCGCGGTTGCAGATTCTCAGAATTCACACGCGAGCCATGCCGCTGGCGGCGGACGTCGATCTTCAGGAAATCGCCGATCATTCGCACGGCTTTGTTGGCGCCGATCTCGAGGCGCTGGGACAGGAAGTCGGAATGATCTCGCTTCGCCGTTTCCTCTCGATGGTCCCGCTCGATGCTGACGGCGCTTCATCTCCCGACCTGGGTTCGCTGCAAGTTACGCGTGATGACTTTCTCGCAGGGTTGAAGGAGGTCGAGCCCAGCGCCACTCGCGAGTTCTTTATCGAGAAAAGCGCGTCGACGTTTGCATCGCTCGGAGGTCTCGATGAAGTAAAGCGGTTGCTCCACGCTGTAATTGAGCACTCGCATATGCGCGACGAGATTTATGAGCAGGTTGGGTTGGCCCCGCCGCGAGGCATTCTTCTAACCGGGCCGTCGGGCACCGGGAAGACTGCGATGGCCCGCGCACTATCGGGAGAAATGCAGCTGCCGCTCATCGCCATTGAAGGCCCGCAACTGTACTCGAAGTGGTTGGGCGAATCTGAGCGAGCGCTGCGAGAAGTTTTCAAGAAGGCACGACGTGCCGCGCCTTGCATCCTGTTCTTCGACACTATTGATGCGATTGCGCCCAAGTTCGGCGCTGATCAGTTCGGCAGCGATGTGTATCAGAGAATTCTCAGCCAGCTCTTGCGTGAGATCGACAATTTGCGCGACGTTAAAGGTGTAATTCTGCTCGCGGCCACCAATCGTCCTGAACGGATCGAGCCGGCGCTGTTGCGGAGCGGGCGCTTCGACTATATACTCCCGTTCGCTAAACCCGATGCTGCCGAGCGCGAAGCGATTATGCGGCTTTGCTGCCGGCGGGTACCCATGGCAGCCGATATGGATTTCGAGCAGTTCGCTGGTCGGACGGAAGGATTTACCGGTGCCGATATTGAGAGCCTGTGCAAGAAAGCCACGTTGTTGGCGATTGCGAAATATCAGGATGGCTCTCGCGTCGCGCCTTTCGTTGTCCTGGCAAACGATTTTCTGTCGGTTCTTCAGTCGGATCGTGGAAGTCCCGAGCAATCGAAAACAGCGAACGTGAACAACCACGCCGAGGGTACCTGCCCCGACGCGACTACGAAGTGATGAACGAGGTTTAATCATGAGCTACAGCGAACTTACGGTTTGGACGCGCGGCATCATCATGGATAAAGAAGGCCGCGATATCGTCAACTCCATTTCCGCTTCCGCCCGCATCGAAGGCAAGTACGCGCAGGCGATGGAGAATTACGTCGACAATCCCGATCGCACCAACGCTCCCACGAGAAAATACTGCCGGGTTAGCGATAGCGTGCTCGAAAATGAACTCACATACGAAAACGAACATCCCAACATTGTCGTTCTGGTTGAAGGCACGATGGTTAAGGGTTGGGATTACATGCGGGGCATGCCTCCCGGCGGCACGCTAGTGATCAACACGCATTACACGCCGGATTACATGATTCGTTTTGTTCCGGGTGCCGAGCGCCTGGCGCAACTGGTGTGCGTTGACGCCGCGAAACTGGCCGACCATAAGTGGCTTTACTATCGGCTGGGCGAACTCGGACTCGATCGTCTTTCCACCGAGGGCGCTGCCGAGCGAAACAAATCCATCGCGCCCGACATCGCCGCTCCGTTGATTGCCGCGGTGGTCAAAACCACGAGCATCGTAAAAATGGAAACGATCGAGCCGATGATTGCCAACAAACACGCATTTCACGCGGCGCTCAACGAATTGCACATCATGTCACTGAATCCAGTGGCCGTATAAGGGAAGGATTTTTCATGTCGACCAAAGGCACGCACATACCCGAATGGCTTACGGTTCCGTTTGCCGGGATCACTCCCGCGCCCTCGCAGGAAAAGGGGCAGGACCTGTTTCCCACTGGCAATTGGCGCTCAATCCGGCCGGTGTATCGAGACAAATTGCCACCCTGCAACAACGCTTGCGGAACCAATGAAAAGATTCAGGGGTATCTCGATCTGGTGAAGCGCGGCAAGTATCTGGACGCTTACGCGCTCATCAAGGAAGACATGCCGTTCCCGTCGGTCACTGGCCGCGTGTGTTATCACCCGTGCGAACAAGCCTGCAATCGCGGAAAGTACGATGAAGCGATCTCCATTCGCGCCGTCGAACGCTTTCTCGGCGATCTGGGACAGGCGTTGAAACACGACGTGGTAAAAGCTGGAGCGCCGAACGGAAAGAAAGTCGCCGTCGTCGGTTCTGGTCCAGCCGGGCACAGCGCGGCTTACCAACTTGCGCGCCTCGGCTATCAAGTAACGATTTTTGAGAAATCACCCAAGGCGGGCGGTTTGAATCGTGGGGGTATCCCGGACTGGGTGCTTCCCGCTGACGTGCTTGATCGCGAGATCGAGCGCCTGGTTGAACTCGGGATCACAATTAAGACCAATGTCGAAGTCGGCAAGGACGTCACTTGGGACGAACTCAAAAAGAACTACGATGCTTGCGTGCTGGCCGTGGGTCTCACCGAGCCGAACAGCGTGCGCGCCGAAGGAGAGAACAAAGACGGCGTGCTCTACGGTCTTCCGTTCCTTCGCGACATCGGCATGGGATCATCGAAAGTGAAGCTGGGAGCCCGTGTGGCCGTAATCGGCGGCGGAAACACTGCCATCGATTGCGCCCGTGAAGCCCTGCGCCAAGGCGCGGTGGAAGTAACCATGATCACCGTGGAAGCCAATCCGCAAGAGATGCCCGCCTCCCCGGAAGATCTGCACGACATGCTCGAAGAAGGCGTGGAACTGTTCCACGGGCGCGCTGTAACCGCGGTGCTTGGCAACGGCAAAATTGAGGCTCTGCAATTGCATCCGGCGCGTTTTTCTGGCGCCATCAATGCCTCACCGATTACTGTCGATCGAGAAGCCTCGCCCGAACGTTTCGAAGTCGACAACGTGATCATCGCAGTTGGACAGCACGCCGCGCTCAAGTGGTTGCCGGACGAATTCAAGACTGAGCGCGGCACCATCAAGATTGACCGCTTCGGACGCCTGGGTGAGACGAACTTTTTTGCCGCCGGCGACATCGTGCAACTCGGTTCCGGTCAGCCGCTGATGGTGGTGAATGCCGTTGGCGACGGCAAGCGTGTGGCTTTCAATCTGGACAAAGTGGTGCGTGGCGAACCGTTGCAGTCACGGACGATTCCCATCGACGTCATTGTCGATTTGGATCGCATGAACATGACATATTTCCCGCACTTCCCCCGCGTGCAGCAAACTTTGCTGGCGCCGACAAGCCGGCGCAAAACGCAGGACGAAGTGATTCAATCGCTCTCGGAAGAGCAGGCCGTTGAAGAAGCTAGCCGCTGTTTTAGTTGCGGTACCTGCAACGCTTGCGACAACTGTTATCTCGTCTGTCCTGAGCCGTGTATCGCGCGGCCGGAACGTTCGAACGGTCTTTACAAAATTCTGGTCGATTACTGCAAAGGTTGCCGCGTCTGCATTGAGGAATGTCCGACGGGCTGCCTCGAAGGTGTGCCGGAACTCGACTTCGATACCGGCGTGGTGCGAATGGATACTGCGTTCGCCATCTCGCCCGGGCTGCATGGGCGGCAAGCGGCGGAGTTGAGGAACCTCGCGGAGCGTCCGGCGAAGAACATTTAAATCGGAGTGAATATGGCAACAGCTACTGCAGTGAAAAAGAGAACAGTTCGGATCAATGGTTGCGTGGCTTCGGCGCAGGCCGCCAAGTATGCCGATGTCGATGTGATTACGGCCTACCCCATCCGGCCTTACACCGCGACCATGATGGCGCTGGCGCAAATGGTGGCCAACGGAGAACTTGATGCCGAATATATCGTGGCCGACAGCGAGCACTCGCAGTTAAGCATCGCGCACGGAGCTTCGTCGAGTGGCGCGCGTGTTTTCACCGGCAGTTCCGGCGTCGGAGTGCAATTCGCATATGAGCTTTACTCGCCAATTTCCGGCAGTCGCATGCCGGTGCAAATGATGATCGCCGACCGCACTCTCGATCCTCCCGGCGATTTCGGTTCCGAGCACACCGACGCGCTTTCGACGCGCGACATGGGATGGCTCATGGGCTGGGCCTGCGACGCGCAGGAAGCGTTCGACAATCATCTGATGGGTTATCGAATCGGCGAAGACCCGCGCGTGCTTTTGCCGCAGATGATCTGCCAGGATGGCTTTTTTGTTTCGCACATCACCAGCGACGTCGAATTACCAGATTCCGGCCAGGTAAAGGAATTCCTGCCTCCGTACAAGCATCCGTATCCGCTCGATCCGCGGCACCCGGTGTCGCATGGTCCACAGATCATGCCGGAGCAGGGCCCGCCGCTTCAGCTAGAGCGGGCGCGTGCCATGGAAGGCTCGGTGGATGTCATTGAGCAGGTTCACGAGGAGTTCGCGAGAATCTTCGGACGGCGATACGATCCCTGGGTCGAAGAGTTTATGACCGATGACGCCGAAGTTGTTTTCTTTATGCAGGGCGGTCACGCGGTGACTGCACGCTTCGCCATTCAGCACATGCGCGAAAAAGGCCTGAAGGTTGGGCTCGTACGGTTGCGAACTATCCGTCCGTATCCGACCGATCGGGTGAACGAAGTTCTAAGTAAATTTAAAGTGGTCGGCGTCATTGAAACCAACATGGGACTCGGCAGTGTGAGCAGCGGGGGCGTTTTGTACGCCGAGGTTTGTGCGGCACTCTACGAAAATCAAAAGCGCCCGTTAGTGGTTTCGTTCATGGCTGGAATGGGTGGCGAGGCCATCGTGCTGAAAGAATTTTACTGGATGACCGAGAAGATGATGAATGCGCAGAAGCGCGGGAAAATCGAAAAGCGCACGCATTGGGTCGGATTCGAAGAGTAAGTATGATGCGGGGCCTTTGCACCCTGCCATTGGGAGAAAACGATGTCAGCAATTGAAGTGGAACGTCAGATACTGCCAATTCTCGGGAGCCCAAATCAGGGCGCGCGTTTTTACAACCCTGACTTACCGTCGTCCGAACCGTTCGTCCCCGGCCATCGCACTTGCGCCGGTTGCGGGCCTTCCATCCAATACCGGATGACGAGCAAGGCTTCCGGCGACAATACGATCCTGGTCGGACCGACAGGCTGTATGTATGTCGCGAACAGTTCGTATTTGTGCACGCCCTACAATGTGCCTTGGGCGCACACCCAGATTGGCAGCGCGGGCAGCTTCACCGCTGGCGTGGCAGCGGCCTATGAAGCCATGATCCGCAAGGGCAAATGGAAGGGTCAGTTTCCAAATATTATTTGCGAAGCAGGCGACGGCAGCGCTTCGGACATCGGCCTTGCCTCGATTTCAGGAGCACTTTACCGCAATCACGACTGCCTGATTATCTGCTACGACAACGAGCAGTATGCGAACACCGGCATTCAGGCCTCATCGCGCACGCCGTACGGCGGCATGACGACATTCTCCCCTCCCGGCCCCGAAGTTCCAGAAGGGAAGAAGCTGTTTCCCAAAGATCTCGCCCGCATGATGGCGGCGGGCCATCCCCACTGTTACGTGGCGACCGCAAGCGTGGGCTACCCGATCGACTTGATGAACAAAGTGCGCAAGGGACTCAACCACAAGGGCGCTGCTTATCTCATGGTCTACACGCCTTGCCAGAAGGGCTTCGTGTACGAGACGCCGCGCTCGATTGATCTGGGCCGGTTGGTCGTCGAATGCGGGCTCTATCCGATCTGGGAGTGGAATCCTGAGAAGCGCGCATACGATTACAGCTTCCGCCCGCAGAATATGCGGCCGGTGTCGGAGTATTTGAAGTTGCAAGGACGCTTCGGACATCTCCACGCTGAGCACATCGCCAAGTTGCAGCAGTTCGCGAACGAGCAGTGGAAGATGATGGGCGTCCAGCTGCCGGAGGCCTTGATTCATGCGGCAGATGCGAAGAACCTTACCAACATGGCGTCGGCGGCAGAAGCCGAGGCGGTGGCGCAAACTTTATGAACACCAAAACCAGTGCTCCCTATCATCCTGTCGAGTCCGCGCCCGAAGCTGAGCCGGAGGGACAGGAAAGTTACATTGTTACCGAAGGCAAGAAGCGCGGCTCGACTCGCGACGTACGGCCGGAAGCGGCGTTCAATCGCTACTACACGGTTCTTCGCGTTCACGCCGGTGACGCGATCCTTACCGATAACTGGCACACCAAAGAAGTGCTCGATCACGCGCGGAATAATTTCGAGGGAGTCACGTTCGCAATGCGCACGCTCGAAGCTTGGGGCGCAATGATCGAGAACGATCACCGCGCCTACTACACGGCGGGCGGCCGGGTCTGGGTCATGGATCTGGAGCCGTCCGAAGGAAAGAAACCGCGCTTGCCCGGCACCGGAGCCGGCAAGAAGTAGGATATGGTTGCCCCGCATCCTGCTCATCGACGACACGCCGGAGATTGCCGAACTTCTGACATTCTCGCTGCGCGACCGCGGCTACGAAGTCTTTGCATCGGGATTTACCGAGGGCATCAACGAACTGGTTGCCCAGCAGCATGCCGATGCGCTTGTACTCGACTGCTCCGTTTTCAACATGAGCGAGTCGCTCTTCGACACCGTGCGTCATCACCTCGATCATGCCGAGCTTCCCATTGTCATCATCAGTGACACGCCTGAAGAGGCCGACGCGAGTCTGCGCTCGCGAAAAGCCCGAAGAGTCTTGCTGATCCCGAAACCTTTCACCGGATCGCAGGTTGCAAGAGCGCTCGATCAACTGCTGGGATGACCGTGCAAAGATAAATATGCCTCTATGGAGCATGGACGACTGGAAGTACCTCGAGCGTGAGCTCGTCACTGATCCCAACGGCAGGCAGTGGACCGTGGCGCTGATGGATGTGCTGGGACAGGAAGGAGATCCCGAGATGCCGAACAAGCTGCTGGAACTGCAGTATTCCTCGGGCCGGTATTTCACGCTCGTCTATGCTGACGGGGGAGCGCTACAACGCGAGCGCGGCTACGCTTCGCTCGAAGAAGCCACGACCGCCTATGAGAATCTGCTGATGGGCGTGATCGATGGCCGTGTCGATCCATCGCAGCCCGTATTCCGGCAGGATCTGGAAGATTGATGATCCGGGGCCCTTTGAGGACGGCGTCTCTAGCGGCCCGGATCGAGATCTCTCATCACAACATGCAGGACTTGCCCGGTTCTTCGCGCGTCGTTCTCGGATGCGACCACCTTCGCGCTGCCGCTCTCGTCGCGGTAGTTCCACGCGACGGCCGGCAGCCGGGCGCACCCGCCGCGAATGAGCCCTGTTTTCTCGGCGACGGCGATGCGAGTCTCGAACGACCAATCAGCAATCTTTCCTGCAGGCGCGCCCGAAATAGCCAGCGCCGCCAGTCCCTTGGTCTCCAGCGCATCGGTTACGATAGCTTCCAGGATTCCGCAGGAAGTGTGCAGTGACGCGTCAAAGCGCCCTTGCTCCAGGTCGTGCCGGCTATCGGCATAAGTTTGCTCGAGGATGGGCCGGAGTTCGGCATTGTGAACAAAATCGAACCGATGAGGAGGCGGTGCCGCCAATGACGCAGAAATGACCGGCCCATCATCGGTTCCGGAGAGCGAGGCAACCGCTTGCTCGAGCACGTCGAGCAGTCGGTTGGCGATCTCGGCCGGCGCCGCGCCTTCGACTGCACGACCCGATGCTGAACGCATCAGGAAAGCTTGGCTAAACGATCGCGCAAGCCAATGCGCTTTGCTGCCTCCGGACAATTGATTGATGGTGACGCCGCAGTCTTCCTGCCAGACTCGGGTGGCTGTGATCGCGGATTGGTCGGAAGAGTCAGTATTCAACGCATCCCGAAGCTGCAGTCCGCGACGGATAAGGCCATCGAGGTGGGAAAGGTAAGTCTCGATTTGAGTTTGCAGAGTCTGGTCCATCAGTTGCGCTTCGGACTATTTTTACGTCGAGGCCGTCTCTGCGGAATTTGAGTCGACATCCCGCGCATCAGAAGCAAGCCTCTTCGGCGATGCGATTGTTCTTGAGCGCACAGTGAAACGAATCACTATTTCGGCGATTCACGAATCCTTGACTTTCGTCTACGGGGAGTGATAAATTCGCTGCCGCAAAGTGGTTCGATCACTGGACCAGTTTAGCATATTGTTTTGCAATCGATTGCGTACCGCCTGGAAGGTCTATGTTTGCGAAAAGCGCCATTTCGCGCGGAGCTGTAGGCGGGATTGGGGCCGACGGTTTTCGTGGGATGCGATTAAAGTCCAGCACGCTGTCGCGGAGGTATACCTAAAATGGCTGCATCTCCAGGCGCTCTGATTCACCCCTCTCGTATTCCCAACCGTTGGATCCAGTTAGTCGCTGGCATTGTCGCAATGATGGCGATCGCGAATATGCAGTATGCCTGGACTCTGTTCACCAAGCCCATCCAGGCTCACCTGCATGTGTCGCTGGTAGCGGTTCAATGGACCATCACTCTGTTCGTCGCTTTGGAAACATGGCTTGTGCCTTTTGAAGGATACCTCGTAGACAAAATCGGACCGCGATTCATGCTGGGTATCGGAGCGATCCTGGTTGGGCTGGGTTGGGTTGGAGCCGGCCGCGCCGAAACCATAAGCAACCTCTATTTCTGGTACGCACTGGGGGGCGTGGGAGCGGGAGCAGTTTACGGAGGAACCATCGGCAACGCTCTGAAATGGTTCCCGGATTATCGCGGCTTATGTGTCGGCCTCACTGCCGGGGCTTACGGCATCGGCACGGCGGCGACAATCTCTCCGATCGCCTCCATGCTGAAAACTTCGGGCTATCAGCACACATTTGTAGTCTGGGGAATCATCCAGGGATTTGTCGTGCTCGCGGCCGCCCTGTTCCTGGCCAAGCCGCCTGCAGGGTGGACGCCGCCGAACTGGAAGGAGAAAGAGGGCAAGATCAGGGCGAAAGTGAAGACTTCGGCGATCGACATGACCCCAGTCGAGATGCTCCGCCAACCGTCATTCTATGTCCTCTATCTGATGCTGACCATGTTAGCTTTCGGCGGTATTGTGGTTACCGTACAGCTCGATCCCATGGCGACCTCGTACCATGTGGACAACGTCATCGTGGTGTTTGGCATGACCGCGTTGGTCCTGGCCATTACAGTCGACCGGATTCTGAATGGCTTGACGCGTCCGTTCTGGGGATGGGTGTCCGATCACATCGGCCGCGAAAACGCCATCTTCATCTCCTTCGTTCTGGAAGCGATCGCGGTCTTCGCCCTGCTCCAACTCATCAGTCATCCGGTTTGGTTCGTAGCATTATCAGGCCTGTGTTTCTTTGCTTGGGGCAACATCTATTCGTTATTTCCTTCGATCACCGGCGACCTGTACGGAAACAAATGGGCCACCACCAACTACGGTATTTTGTATACCGCTAAGGGAGCCGCTACACTGTTTGCCGCACCTGGTGCCGCGTGGCTATTTGCCAAGACCGGATCGTGGAGTAAGGTTTTTTGGGCGATGATTGCGTGCGATCTGGTTGCCGCTTTCATGGCTCTGCTGTGGCTAAAGCCGCTGGCAGCGCGTGTGGTCCGAGAGTCAGAGCGCACGGCCGCGGCAGGAACCCTACCCGCGGACTCCTCGATAAAAGCACGGATACTGGCATAGTGGAATCGAATAGCCGCGCTGACTATCCGGCAGCGCCTGCCGCCCTTATCTTCACGGATGGAATTGCGCCCCGCGTGGTTCCAACAGCCGCCGCGTCAGCGTCGATTTTAAACTTGCCGACCAATCCACGAAGTTGGGTCGACATTTCTACCAGTTGCTGAGCTGCCTTTTGAGTCTCGGTCGCTCCCTCAGTGGTACTCCGCGCCGCCTCCGCCACTCCTCCAATGTTACTGGTAATTTCTCCGCTTGCCTGAGCGGCCTCGCTAACGTTGCGCGACATTTCGTTTGTTGTTGCGTTCTGCTCCTCGACGGCCGTGGCGATGGTGCCCGAGATATTGTTGACCTGATTGATCACATCGCTAATCGATGCGATTGCATCTACTGCCGCCCTCGTATCAGCTTGGATGGCCTCTATCTTGCGGCTGATGTCTTCAGTGGCCCTGGCGGTCTCTTTCGCGAGTTCCTTGACTTCATTAGCGACTACAGCGAATCCTTTGCCTGCCTCACCTGCGCGGGCGGCTTCAATGGTCGCGTTCAGCGCGAGCAGATTGGTCTGCTGCGCAATTGAAGTGATAACTTTAATGACTTGCCCAATCTCATTCGAGGACTCGCCCAGCTTGGACACCGTGGCGGTCGTGCTTTCCGCTGCTTTCACTGCTGAAGTCGCCACCCTCGCCGCTTCAGTGGCGTTTTTGGCAATCTCGTTAATACTGCCCTCCATTTCTTCCGCCCCAGTCGCGACGGTCTGAAGGTTCTGGCTGACCGACAACGCTGATTTCGAAACCACGTCAGCCTGTGCCTTCGTTTGTTCGGAATTGCTGGTGATCTGCTGGCTGGTGGTGTTCAATGCCTCGCTTGCGCTGGCTACCTGATTCGCATTTTCCTTGATGGCCAGGATCATGCGCCTCAATCCGCCACTCATCTCGTTGATCGCCGTGGTCAAGTCACCCAGTTCGTCCCGGCTGCGAATTTCCAGATCATCACGGGTTAAGTCCCCTGCAGCGATGGCCTGCGCTTGGACAAGAATTGATTGGGTTGTCTGAGCAATGCCCCGGCTCAGGAAAATGGCCACACAGATTCCCATACTCAGTGCGGCAAAAGTGCTCACCGCCATGGTCAGGTTGAGAGAGCGGTTATCGGCGCGCAGTTCTTCTTTGTTCTGGTCCACTAACTTGTCAAAAGAATCTGCCATGCTCCCGAGCGATTGTTTCATCGCTATGTTGATCGGTGTCGCGTGGTCGGCGGATTCGTTCCCAGCCTGAATGACGGCGTCGCGCCCACCATCCGCCGCATGCTTTATCGCCGCCTCCTGAACCGCGCGGAGCAGGGGAAGTTGCTTCTTAATCTCGTCCAGTTGGTCACGGCTTACTTGGAGGCTCCATTTGGGAGCCAGCTCATCCATGGCGGCGATGTCTTTCTCGACATCGCTCCAGGTTCCGTCAAACAGCTTCTTGGTTGGCTCCAATCGATCTGCTTCCGTCCCCGCCAGGATTGCCTGACGACCCTTGACCTGGGTTTGATTCAAATCCCGCTGCAACTTTATAGCGGCTTCGAGTGACGGGATGCGCACCTCGAAGGCGGCATCCTGGCTTTGCCTGATATGGTTCGACTTGATGTAGCTGGCGGTCGCGATGAAGACCAGCAAGAACAGGATTGTGCCAAAGCCCACTCCGAGTTTCTTCCCAAGGGTTAACTTCAATTCCTTCTCCTAGATCGTGACTGGAGTTGACCAGGCGCCAGACGGCGTGCCCTTTGTCCAGTTCCCGGGCCGTTTCTTTCGGTTGCGCGAGAATTGTGCTCGACGGGATGTTTATCGGCAAAATCGTAGTCGAGCTTTAGGTCAATGGATCGAATGCGGGGCAAGAGTCGACTGCGAAACATCCGAGGCCAGTACCGGGCTACCACTCGCCGCTTCTAGGCCGGCAATCGCGCGCCGCGCGTTTCAATAGCAAAGGGAATGAGAAGAAGTCCGAGCGCGAAGGCGATCGAAGTCATCGCCACTGGCCTTCCCAGCGATCCGAAGTGGCGGACACCGGCTCCAACCATGAAAGTTATTCCTGCCCCGCCAAATCGTGCGAAGGAGGTAGAAAACGCGAACGCGCTGGCGCGACATTCCGTAGGATATTGCTCCGGGAGCCAGAGAGTGTAGACGGCGAAGTTAGCGCCGCCCAGTCCCAGAAAAAAGAGGCAAACAAAAAACCAGAGGAGCGCACTAGCTCCAAGATAAAAAACTTTGCCGAAGGTGAGCGCGATGAACGCCATCATGAGCGCGAAGAAGAATGCCAGCGCGCCGCGTCGTCCCATTCGCTCCGCCAGCCACGGCATTGCCAGGCAGCCGAGGATGGTCGCGAACGATACCAGCATAATGCCCCAGGAAGCTAGCTGAGCAACCCGCGGACCGCTTCGCCCACTCGCTTCAGCCACCGATGTGATTGCTGCAGGGACATACACGGTTCCAGCCCACAAGCCGCAGATGGAAACCAGCATGAGAAGCGAATTCACCACGGTGCGGCGGCGCCACATGGGTGAAAACAGCGTCGCTAGAGGACGCCAAACCGACCACGTGCGGACAATTGTTTCTTTCTTCGTCCAGGCAACGGGCTCGCTGACTCCGTGTCGAACCCAGGCCAGAAGCAACGCCGGCAACCCTCCCACAATAAACATGGCGCGCCAGCCAAAGCGGCTGCTAATAGCGTAGTTCACCAGCGCCGCGAGAAATATGCCGACATAGTATCCGGTGTGCATCAGGCCCGCACCCATGCGGCGTCGACTCTCGGGCCACTCCTCCGCCACGAACGTGCCGCCCATAGCCCATTCTCCGCCAATGCCCACGCCCGCAAGCAGGCGAAGTATTGCAAGCTGCCAAACTCCGGTGACGAACGCGCTCAGAAAAGTGAATGCTGAATACCACAGAATGGTCAGCATGAGCGTGCGCACGCGGCCAAACTTGTCTCCAATCGGCCCCCACAGGAACGCAAGTCCCCAGCCAATCAGGAACAGGGCGAAGAGCAATCCCCCATACAGTCCAACGTTACCTTTGGTGGCTGGAATGCCGGAGCGGGGAAGCAGTTCGCGCAGCGATGGCACGAGTACGAGAGCATAGACAAACGAATCCATCCCGTCCAGTGTCCACCCGCCCCACGATGCCCAAAAGCCGCGAATCTGATTTCGGGTGAGGGATGGAGACGACGCCGTCACGGACTGGGTGACTTCCTTCGCGGCAGGTCGAGGCATAGCAGTGCGGAACTATACCAAAAACGTTTTCCCTTCGCGGGAGAATCTTGCAAGCGGCCGGTTGCCTCAAAATCCAGCCCCTGTACACCGCTCATGCATCGGCGAAGCGGCTTCTAATGAAAACTTGCGAACGGACGATAGGTAAGTAAGGAAGCTGGAATGGCGCGAACCCGTCTGGGATCTCCGCTTGAGAAGGATTACACGCCAAAACAGCCGGCAGCATGGCACACCAACTGGCCTGTTGAGGACTTCCGGCTTCGAAAGGAACAGCAGCAATGAGTGACAGTGACATCGTCAAGGAATTTCTAGTTGAGAGTTACGAAAACCTGGACCGGCTGGATAGAGAGTTAGTCGGGTTGGAAAAAAATCCCAACGATCGGGACGCGCTCAGCAGCATTTTTCGCACGATTCACACCATTAAAGGAACTTGTGGCTTTCTG
>JBEKGG010000002.1:0-49194 GCA_050012915.1 Terriglobales bacterium
CCATCAATAATCCCGGCTGCAGCTCGACGACGCCTACCGACGACATGCGGATCTCGACCGGCGGACATGTGACACAAGTATCCGTTCGGGATATCCACACGGAAACGGCGACGAACGGGATCACGGTCGGGGGCGACAGCGCTGCCCAGGGCGTGACACTGGACGGTATCGGCGCAGCGACTTCCTATCAAGTCAACATCTCCAATGCTTACGCTAGCGGCAGCATTCAAGTGCGGAACGTCATCGGCTGTTGCCATCTGATAAACGACCAAATCAACGGCAACAGCATCGCGTCGAGTTCCGAAAGTGGCGGCTTGGGAATGTACTACCTGGGGCCGCCCGGCAGTGGTGTGCTGCTCAGTAGCGCGGCAACAGTACCCTCGAAGTTTGGCAACATAGTCAGCGCCACGACTCCGGCGACCTCCGACAACTCGACCAAGCTAGCGACTACCGCATGGGTGAACGCGCAAGGTTTCGGCGCGGGTTCGGGAAACGTGGCCGGGCCGGGCTCGGATACCAATGGCGACTTCGCTTGCTTTAGCGGAACCAACGGCAAGACGCTGGCGGATTGCGGGGTGGCCCCGGCTGCATTAGCCCCGCTGGCTTCTCCGACATTCACGGGGACGCCGACTGTCCCTGGATATGCCACACTGGCTTCGCCAGCGCTGACCGGAACCCCGACGGCGCAGACGCAATCCAGTTCGGACAGTTCGACTGATATCGCCACCGATGCCTTCGTGAAGAACCAAGCGTACGCCCCGCTGGCCTCGCCTACCTTCACGGGAACGCCCACGGCGCCTACGGTAAGCGCCGGCGACAATTCCACGAAGCTGGCCACTACGGCTTACGTTCGCGGCGAAGCCCAGATGACTTTTACCTGCCCGGTGGCTGGGGCTGGCGCTCTCGTGCAGTATTGCAACTGGACGTTGCCGGCTGCGATTACGGTCACCGGCTTTGATCTCGCGGCCGGCACTGCGCCGGTTGGCTGTTCGCCCTACGCGACGGTGCAGGTTTGGGATGGAACAGCGGGGGCTGAGGTGGGCAGTTATTCCATCCCCATGACGTCCGGGAATAACTTCTACCCTCAGGTGACAGGCAGCACCAATGTTTCAGCTGGGCATTTTCTTCGTGTGAAAGTGACCACGGGCGCTGTGAGCTGCAGCACAGTTGCCGCCGGGATTGTGGCGACGGTTACTTACCAAATGCAGAACTGAGTGTGCGCTTTGAGCGAGATCAGCGTGCTAGCGCAGCACCATGGATTCAGTAGCGAACCGGGTGAGCAGTTCTCAGTTCCAGTTTTCGGTTCGCAGTTAGCAGCTCAATCGCTTCTTTCTTCCAAACAACAACTGAGAGGGTTGGCGATGTTGAAGCAGATCATATTCGCGGTGGTGGTTGTCACAGGGATGGCTTCGGCGACTACGTACTACGTGGACCCGGCGGGGAGCAACGGTAACAACGGGCTGTCTCCTCAGACGCCGTGGCGGACTTTGTTGAAGGTCGGGATTTCGACCTTTCAGCCGGGCGACGTGATTCTCTTCAAACGCGATGCGGTGTGGAATGAGTGGCTCACCCCGCCGTCGAGCGGAGCGGCGGGCAATGTGATTAAGTTCGATGCCTACGGCAACGGACGACCTCCGGAGTTCACGGGTCTTTACGCCACTACAGGCCCACAGTGGACGAACACCGGGGGAAATGTTTGGCAGATCGCGTTGACGGCGACGCAGCCTATCTCACAACTCTACTTTGTGCAATTTGGCACGATGTGGGGAAATTCCCAGAGCGCGCAAAATCTGCTGGCTAACGATCGGGATTGGTATTACGACCCGGTCGCACAGAATCTGTATGTGTGGTCGGCGGTGGGCAATCCGGTTACGCACTTCGGGTCGGTGTCGCCGATTATTCTCAGCGGGCAAGCGGTTATCAACATTAATGGAGTGAGCTACATTGAAATTCAGCACATAAAGCTCGATTGGTACGACGGCTACGGGGTGCAGGTGCAGGGAGCGACTGACCATGTGTGGCTGGCGAATATGATGGCGGACAGCCAGGTTCCGAACGCGACTGTGCCCATCGGGTTTTATGTGCATCCTACGGGCACACCGGAGGACATACACCTTTACAACACTGACGCTCACCGGAATTATGTTGGGTATCGCTTTGATGGAACAGCGACTGCCATCGAGTTGAAGAATTGTCGGGCTTATGCGAATCGAACTTATGGGTTGATGGATAACACGGGGGCAGTGACATATTCGTATTGTCATCTTTATGCCAATAATCTGGCGACCGGGATTTCAACTGACGTTACGGGGACGCCCGGACCAATTAATGGTGGCCACAATATAGCGGCGGATACGCCTCCAAATGTGCGGGGCTTCATGCAGTACCCGGCCCGGATCACGGTCACCTACGACGATCCTGGTTTGATCGACGGTTCGAACCAGTACATTGCAGCGCTGCTGCCGATGATCCAGTCGATGGGCGTCCCGCTGAGCATTGCCGTGGTGACTGGGTATCCTCTTTCGCAGCAGTTGATTCCGACTTTTCAATCGTGGATCAATGCCGGATGGGACGTGAATTGTCACTCGGTATCACATCAGTATTTTGTGTTTCCAAACGCCTTCACACTTCAATACACGGGAAGCGCGGCTACAAGCGTAACCCTTTCGATTTCCAATAATCAATTCACAATTGCCGCGCCAGGAGATCCGAACGCGCAAGTGAGTTGGAATCTAAGTTCGTCGGGTACGGACATGGTGCCAGCCGGTTTGGACACTTTGGGTGGGATCGTCTACACGTTGCTGCAGCGCGGTGTTTTTTCGGTGACCGAAGATCCGAACATGAAATCGGCGGTTAAGAGCGAGGATTTGGCTGATGTGGCTGCGCAGGACATCATGAGCTCGCCCTACCTGCTGCTCGAGGACAAGACGCGCTTGATGACGGACGAGATTAATTGGTCTAAGGCATGGATAAATGCGAACTTAACCGGGATGCCGGCGAACCGGGTGTACATATATCCGGGGAGCTACGAAGACACCTCGACGGAGGCAATCACGGTTGCGGCTGGTTTTGCAGGATCGCGCGGCTCGGGTTCGATGGATCCGGCTCCTAACGCGGCGACGGTAGCGGCTAGCGGAATCGATGTGCAGAACATTTTGAGCCAGGGCGTGGTTCCTAATTTCCAGAACTTAACGGATAGCCAACTTGCGAATAAGCTGCAGGCGATGGTTTTCAAATCCGCAGTGTGGGGAGTTCCTTTCGGGATGTTCTGGCACATCAATGAACTCTCGCCGCATCAGGTAGGCGTAATGCTGAATACGCTGAAGTCTTCAGGGGCGATGTTGATGAGCAATACCCAGCTGGTGAATTACGTCCTCGGTACACAGCAAAACTTCGGCACAACCTACTATGCGGATGTGACTACTGGGCCACCTGTGGACGTGAGGCCGACCGGAACGTCGCCGGTGGTCGATCAGGGGGCGACGCTCCCGGCCGAATATGAATACGACCTTATGGGAATTAATCAGAACCTGTTCGGATCGGGTTGGGAAATTGGGGCGTTGGTCTTTGTTCCCGAGAATCTCGGGCACGCGGAGGGCAGTCAGTGAATGGCTTTGCAATGAAATCTTTCAGGATGACGGCGGACAGCGGGTCGGTTGACTGTGAGTGATCTTTCGCTGCTGAAAGATTTGGGAACATCTTTGGACTTGCGACCGTTCCTAACAGAGCAGACAGCCACAGCGGCGGCAACCGCTGCAGATGCCTCGTCGAATGTTTCTGTGCGAGATCTACTCATTGAAGGCTTGTTAAAGGTTCGAAGCAAAACTCGGGGACTGATTGCGCTGAGGCCGAACCGGGCGCAGCTCGAGTTTTCGCGAAACCACACGAAGCGAAACATCGTGCTAAAGGCGCGGCAGCTGGGAGTCACGACTTATGTGGCCGCAAGATTTTTTATTCAGACGGTCACTCAACCTGGAACGATGACTGTACAAGTGGCTCACGACCAAGAATCGGTGGAAGAGATTTTCAAGATCGTGCATCGCTTCTGGGAAAACCTGCCCAAGGGGATGCAAGAGGGCGCGCTCGTAACCTCGCGCGCCAACATCCGGCAGATCGTTTTTCCGCGACTCGACAGTGAATATCGCGTGGCGACGGCGGCGGATGCGAATGCAGGCCGCGGGATGACCATCCACAATCTTCATTGTTCGGAGGTCTCCCGCTGGCCTGGGGATGTAGAGGAAACGCTGGCCTCCTTGCGTTCTGCGGTGCCAGAAGATGGGGAGATCGTGCTGGAGTCGACCGCCAAAGGGGCGAGTGGCATTTTCTACGAAGAGTGGCAGCGAGCCGAGGAAACAGGATACGCCAGGCATTTTTTTCCGTGGTGGTACGGCGCAGAGTACTGCCTGCTGAAAAAAGCGACGGCAGAGTCACCATCACTCGAAGAACAGCACTTGACGGAGCGGGTCGGGTTGACCGAAGCGCAGATTGCATGGCGCCGTGCAAAGTGGGCGCAGCTGCGAGGGTTGGCGGCGCAAGAATATGCAGAAGATCCCATGACCTGCTTCAGAGCTTCTGGGGAATGTGTGTTTGATTTGAAGGCGATTGAGCGGGCGTTGCAAGCTTGCGGCGAACCTCTGGAGACGCGGGACAATCAGCGTTTGCTGATCTGGTTGCCACCGCAGATTGGGAAACATTACTACCTCGGTGTCGACCCCGCCGGTGGCGGAACCGAAGGCGATTATTCCTGTGCGGTCGTGATCGAACGCAGCACGGGGTTGCAATGCGCGGAATTGCACGGTCATTTTCCGCCACGTGAGCTGGCGTTCAAGCTAATCGAGTTGGCGAACTCCTACAACCAGGCGTTGCTCGTGGTCGAAAGAAATAATCACGGGCACGCGGTCTTGGCACACCTCCGGATGGAAGGATGTTTGAACATTTTTCAGGAGGGTGAAAATGATGGATGGCTGACCTCAGCGGTAAGCCGCCCGGCAATGATTGAGAACCTGGCGGCGGTATTGGCGGCGGAGCACACGATTTGCCGTAGCCCACGCCTGCTGAATGAGTGCCGGACATTTATTCGCCATCCCGATGGCAGTTCCTCAGCCGCAGCGGGATCGCATGACGATTGCGTGATGGCGATGGCAATTGCCCTGGCGGCACGACAAAAGCTGGCTGGCCAAGTTAATCGACCACGATCGGTTACTTTAGCCAGTTTGCCTTTGCCAGGGAGAAGGATAACCGAGCATGCACAGAGTATCCCTGGACAAGCGAGCTTTTGATTCTGAGCGGAACCCCATAACCCCTGCAGGGTTTGCTCCGGCTTCACCTCTCGATACGTTATGACGAGAGAGTTGGAAATAGATAGTTAGCGGTTCAAATCAAGTTTTAACTCGCAAAGAAAATCATGAATATTACGGACAAGTTGCGCGGCGCCATGCGCCGGATCACGGGAGTGTCTTCGGCCGCCACGGGCAAAGCACAGGGCAAGCGGCGGACCCTGGCACTGCCGTCCATTCTCAATGTCTACGGGCCAAGGGCAGATACTTTCCCGAAGCCCACGCCGATTAATCTACGCCGATTTTCCGAGACGCCAGTCGCGCGCAAGGCCATCAACACGATCAAAGACCGGATCGCTGGAATGCGTTGGCGGATCCAGCCGCGGCCGGGACGAGGGCCAGTGGCAAGTCCGGACAGCGATTTGCGGATTCAAATTCTTACAGACAACTTCGACACGCCGAATCCCGACGATTCGTTCAGGTCCCTATCGGAACAGGTCCTTGAAGATGTGATCGTGGGTGGCTTCGGCGCGATCGAGGTGGAAGGCACGGGCGATCCGCAACGACCTCTGGTTATGTGGCCGGTGGATGGCGCGACTATCCGCATGAAAACGGACTGGGATGGACTACCGGGATCGGTGCGCTATGTGCAGGTTACCGGAAAACCAGGACCCGAAGGAACCATTTTGCTGGATGACGATCAGTTGATTTACATCCGGCTTAACCCGCGGACCCACACGCCCTTTGGACTGGGGCGGCTGGAAGTTGCGTTTGAAGCGGTGAATGCGTTTCTCGGCGCACACCGATATGCGACCAAGCTGGCTTCAAATTCGGTGGTGGAGTACGCACTGTGGCTGCAAGGTCTTACTCCGGAGAACCACGAGCGCTTGATTCGGTGGTGGCAGGACGAGATCGAGGGCACTGGACGCGTGCCGATTCTTTCGGCGGAGAACAAGCCCGAGGTATTGCGTTTCGGAGGCGGCACCGATGCGGATCTACGACTGCAGTGGCAAGAATTCTTGTTACGGATCATTGCTGACGCGTTTGATCTTCCTCCCCAGTGCCTCGGCGTGGAGCGGGATCTGAACCGCTCCACTGCGATGGAAATGGCAGACGAAGCTTTCTTGCAAGCGATTGTGCCTACCGCGCGACTGCTCGCCGAATACCTGACGCGGGATGGAATCTGCAAGAAGCTCGGATGGAATGATTTGGAATTTGTTTTCACGGACGTAGATTCCGGCGGGGACGTGCTGGAAGAAGCGCAAATTCAAACGCTCCTGCTGCAGAACGGTGTGCTCACTGTCGGCGAAGTTAGACGTATGCGGGGATTACCGCCACTCTAGATCTCAGGCTTCAGGTTCTGTCAGTCCGCACTGTCTTGCTTATTTACAGGCGAAAGCGACTAAGACGAGGATTACAGCAAATGATGAATATTGAACTGGAATCGATGGCGATTCAGATGCCGGCAGTAGTCGGACATCCTAACCGGGAGCCGTTTCGCGGCGTGTTGACGCTGGTCGACGTGGTTTCCGACAAGGCGCCGGCCGGAGCTCGGGGACATCGAGTCGTACTTACCCGGTCCGCAGCAGAAAAGGCGCTGGCGTCGCTGTTGGGGATGGCGTTGGATTATTCGCCATCTCTCGACCGCCACGATACACGCCGCAAGGTTGGCGTGATTACACGTGCGGAGATCGCGGGGAAGAAACTTGAGCTCGGCGGATATCTTTTCGCTAAAGATTTTCCCGAGATTGTGAAGCAGATTGGGCTCGGCCGCAGTTGCCAAACAGATTTCGATGGAGCGAGCCGGCAGCGTTCAACGTGCCTGGCGATGTCCTACGAGATTGCGGATGCAAGAGTTGCGGATGTGCACGCGAAAGTGTGGATCCTAACGAACGTTACATTCACCGGCGCCGCAATCCTGCGACGAGATAAAGCGGCGTATCGGGACACGTGGATCGAATTGGACTAGAACGGCCAATCTATAAACCGCACTGGCGAGAAGGTAGCGTCCGGGATGCGGAATAACAACACAAGGAGAACAAATATGGACACAGAAACGACGCAACAATTACTCACGACCGCGGAACGGCTCGCAAGCGCGGCCGAAACTTTGGATCGAGTCCTTGAAAAGCTGGATGCACAACAATCAGCGCTGAACGCCAAGGTAGAACGCATTGCAGCGGCGGTCGAAGAGCGGGCCTCAGATAACTTTGAGGTATCCGATGAAACTAACTGGCCCCGGAAGCTGAAGGAACGCATTACCGAACTGGAAAAGACGAACAGCGATCTCAGGGGGCAGGCGGCTCGTTTGACGAGGAAAACCTTATCACCGCTGGTCACGGCGTTGCTGAGTAAGAGTAACGTGGAGGTCGGAGACAGGCTGGATATTGGACTGTTGGATAAAACCCTGCAATCGCTGAGCGTGGAGCAGCGGATCGCTGTAAAGGCGGAGATGGCACGGGCAGGGATGATCGAGTAGCGGAAATCAGTTTTCGCCATTGGTTTTAAGTCACAGAAGAGGCGCGACCACGGTCGTGCCTTTTCTAATTCGGCAGAGGCAAAGCAACAAGCCGGCCCTCACATTTTTCAATTTAACCCAACAAAAATCATTTTTTCAGGAGACCATATGCACACAACATTTATCGATCTGAACGCGGCGGCGGATTTTCTGGGACCTGGCGCGATTGAGATCAACCGTTATCAAACCGAGATTTTCGACATTGTGCGCCGTCGGGGCGTGTTCGGACAGCGATGCCGACAGGTACCGGCAACGGGTCAACCTTCACGATACTTCGAAGAAACTCAGATTAATTCTCCGACTGCCGCGCAGGCATTCGTCGATCCGCGAAATATCGTCGCTACCATCGGCGCGCCAACCCGCATCGAGCGCACAGTTCCGCTGAAGGCTCTGGTCTCACAGATCAACTACAACCTGTTCGATCTGGAAGTGGGCACTCAACAAAGCCAGTTTGCTTACTTGCAAGCCAAGGATCTGACCGATTCGGTGGAAGGGCTCTTGCGAACGCATGACGTTGCCCTGTGGAACGGCGACGACACTTCACTGATAACGCCAACTACATTCCAATACATGGGAGTGATTCCCCAGATCGAGGCGGGAGGCAATACAACCACAATCACAACTACGGAAAGCATCGTGGACGGAATCAAGGGAACAATTGCCAACATGGTATCGAGCTCCTCTTATGAAGTTCGGCCCACGGCAATCTACGCGAACCCGGTGCTGCTCGACCTGATCGACCGCGAAATGAAAGCCGAGTTCAACGTCGTGCTGTCAACCACCGAAATCACGGGCGGTCTGACGGTCAAGATGCTCTCGACGCAAGCGGGGGATTTACCGCTCATTCCGGAGTGGGCCGTGCCTTACACGGGTGTGCCGGGCAGCGGTACCGCTGTGCTTCCCGCCTACATTGTGACCGAGGAGCTGATCGAGTACCACTGGCTGACGGATCCGAATCCGCGGGTTTTCCAGTTGGGATTACTTGGCGCATTGGCCTCGCAGATGGTGGTCGTGAAGTTCGGTGCGGTCGTCGTCAAAGGCGCAGCCTATGCGCATTACGAAGTAAAGGTTAACCGCTAAAGGCAGTTGCCGGTCGTCAGTGGCTGGTCGCGACTAGACTACAAGTCCACTGACGACTGCAACTAGGAAATACGGAATTCTTATGATTTATCTCGCTCCTTCGGAATACGAGCTCTATGGATTGGACGCAACCACGCCAGCCGCAGTTGTGGCTGCGGCATCGTCGTTGATTGATGCGCATTGCCGGCGAGCCACCTTGGCGGTGAACCAATTTGAAGAACGGATCCGCCTGGCTGCTGATCGCAATACTGTGCGACTAAGCTACATTCCGCTGGCAATAGTGGCGCCGGCGGTTACACCGATTGTTTCAGCACAAGGACGCTACACGATTCCGCGCCGAGGCGACTGGCCTTTCGACGATCTGCGACTCGATGCCGCACTCATGTTCGGATTGCCGGGTGTTTGGACGGCCATCGATCCGGCAGCAATCGACTTCTTTGCCAATACTGGCGAATTGACATTGCCCCTGAACATCGTGGGCCTCTGGTTCAGCGAAGTCGACATCGTGTACACGGCGGGCTTAACTGTAATTACCGACCCGGTGAAATTCGCGTGCGCACAGATTGTCCGCAACGCGCAGGCCACGCCTGCGTTGAACGTGAGTGTTGGAAAGATTGACACCATGAGCATGAACTACTTTTCCGACACGCTCCTAGACCAAACAGTGCAGGCCATGCTGGCCCCGTATGTGGCACAGAAAGTGGGCTAAAGATGAGTGACACAGGAATGAGTTCGGCGGCGGTAGTTCGGGCGGCGGATGCCATGCTGCAAGCGCTGGGCGGGAATCAAGTCAGCATGCTGTTTCCGCTGATCACGATGCCAAACAATCCCAGCGCTCAACTCGGTCTAGCCGATCCCGGCGTTGAGGAAGTGGTTTTCTGTCCGGTGGTGGTCCGGAGCCTGGTTACTCCGGCGACGGGGCCTCGAAGACGTTTGGAGTTTCTGTTCTCGAGTACGGCCGTCGCATCGGAGTTGACCTCGCGGAACGTAGCCTCCGCAGAACTCCTCTTCGACGGTGCGCTTGGCCTTTTGTACGACAACGATCTTTTTCATATCGAGAACGTCACAACAGAGTTCTTCGCTGGGACAGCTTACATCTATCGCGTGCTGGCCGTGGAATAAGAACAAGCTAGAAGCCAGGAGTCTAAGTGCAATTCACAAAAGACAGTTTCTACATGGCGTTGCTGCAGCGGTTAGTGTCTTTGAATCCGCTTCAAACCATTACGCTCGACGGCACAACCCGGCCCGCGATCATCGTTGCGGAAAACGAGTTGGTCATTTCTGCGCAACCCGTGTCCGATGCGTTTTATATCGAATGGGGCACGGCACAAATGGTGCAAGGGCAGGTGGGCGATCGGGGCCTGATGGCGATGGAATGCCTTATCAGCTACCACACCTTTGGAACGGTACAAAGCGGTGTGGATCGCGGCCGTGCGCTCGCAGCTCTCGACATGGAACTGCTCAGTATTTGTGAGCCGCCGCGCACTTCTAAGCGTGACTACACCCAGTCCCCCAGCGTCGATCTGGGAACGTGCATTCTTTGGACCACGCCCAACCTAAGCAAGATTACCGGCACTGAAGCGGCGAAGAACGAGGGGCTCCCCAGAGGCAACGAAGGGGTGCGGCTGGAGCGCAGCGCAAGCTTGAAGGTTTTCTTCTTCCCTGAGGTGGACTTCCTATGAGTACCTTGCCGGTTCGCGCTGCAATGGTTCCTGTCACGCGCCAGGTTCGGGCCTATTTCGCTCCGATGAATCGTGCGGCCGGAACTCCGACGCTCTTCGATCCTGGCAAATACGGTGCTTTTCTGCTGGGTTCGCCGCCGGCACCATGGCTCGATCTGGGTTGGGTGGACAACTTTCAACGATTGTGTACTACGCTCACCGAACCGGTGCGGGCGGGGATCCCGGGATCACCGACGACACAATACCGGGGATCTCTTGATGCCAGAATTGAATTCGATTTCCGCGAATGGGGCAAGCTTCAGATGGCTCTGGCATGCGGATGCGAACACATGAACGTTCTGGCTTCCGATCCGAATGCGAATGCTCAGCCATCCGGTGGAACTCCACTGACGGCGGTTGCCGTGCTTCCCGGCTCGACTGCCAGCCAGATCATTCTGGGAGTGGGTGCGGTAAACGCCTTCTTGCCAGGAACCATGGTTGCCATAGATCTGGACTATCAGCAGCAGATCGGCTACGTGGGAACGGGGATTTCCGCAGCGTACGTCAGCGATCCCGCGGACGTAAACCGCGACTCCAATTACGTTCGTCGAGTGACGTTTAATGTGGGTCGCGTGGCACAACAAACTGCGACTTCATTGCTGCTCGCTCAACCATTATTGGGCGGAGCACCACTCTCGGGAGCTTCGGTGCAACAGGTCATCGCCTTTGTTGATCGCGAGGGAGGATCGTTTTTTCAGGACTGGTCGGCCCTGTTCGTTGCGGAGGAAGAGTCGGGTGGGCGAGTGTGCTTTCACTATCCGTGGCTCAGCCCGACTACAGCGATCGAGATGTCGATGCCGCTTACTCCTACTGCGCAACCCAGAGCGGTCAAAGCGTTTCACCGCGAAGATGAAATCGAGGTCGCAAAGCCCATCTCTTCGCTCGCTCTGCACGCTGCATTTCAAGCGATGCCGCATGTGGACGAGAACGACGGTCAGACTGTCGTGTGCTATCGCAGCTATTTCCCTGCAGCGCTGGCCGCGATCTATTAGGCCGATGCACCGGAATAGCAATCCAAAATGAGCAGGAGTCCTTGCGCAGGAACTTCGACCATGACTATTATTCGGTAGGACTCCACGGCCGGCAGTGGTCAAACACAACCCACAACCACTCCGCGTTTTTGAACTCGCTCTGTCGAAAGCAAAACATGCTCGCTGGCTTCGATAACGCTCGCCTGAAGTAGATGGCGTTTTCGAGGTGCTTTTCGGTTCCATCTGCGTAACAACTAAACAAATTCAGGCCGGTTTAAATCAAATCGGATCATCATTTCTCTATTACTCCAAAATGAAATTACAAATCGACAATCTCGACGGCTTAGGGCCGATTGACTATACCTCGTCAATCGACGGATCGCGATCCCCGCAGATAACACGCAAATTGAACCAGGCTTCCGAATTTCGCGTCAGCTTGGTCGCGAACTCAACTGATTTTGTAGTCCCTGTGACTGGAGCGCGAGTTACATTGGGTCGCACCAACGGGCAAGATGTGTTTACCGGATATCTGATGCAATCTCCTCTGTTTGAATATCTGGGATGGGGAGAACGTGGCCCGGTTTACCGTTACGACTTGGTGGCGCAGAGCGACGAGGGATTACTCGATGAGAAACGGCTTCCTGACCGCTGCCCTTTCCTTGACCGGAGCGCGGGCAATGCGCTCCGGCAGTTGACGGAGGATCTCATGCCCGGCATCTTCGACACCAGTTCCGTCCAGGATCTGGACACGCTGGCGTGGTATGCCTCCAATCCGCGAAAGACCTGGTCGGAACACGCAGCAGAGATTGCAATCCAGGCACGGGCCAGCTACCGCATTATGAATGGGGCATTGATCTTCGCGCCGCTGGGAGCGACGGCCTACGCTCTCAACGAAACAGACGAAACATTCTGCCCCGAAGGGCTGAGTTTGCAACCGGTCTCCGCGACCATCAACGACATAACGGTGATCGGCCAAAGTGAACCAGAAGCGTACGTTACAGATTACTTCGTGGGCGACGGGCTGACCCTCAAGTTCTACCTTTCTCAAACGCCCTTCACCAAAACGAACACAACTCTTTTCGACGAAGAATACCTTGTTTCGCCGCTTGAACCCGCGCTATGGAGTGTGATCGATCCTTCGAACGCGGTCACGGTCAGTGGAGGCGAACTGCAAATTGCGGGTGGTAACGGAGTGGACGGAGCTACCACCGTACAATTCGCGGAGCAGGTCGAGCTTGGAGGAGCCCTAGTGATACAGCACGGCGACGTCATGTTCAGTGCCGCGTCCGCTGGAGTGTTGGGTGGGCTTTATCCGGGGACAGTTTCTATCGCAGGCTGCCTCGCCGGGTTTCAGATCACACCCAATGGAGCGCAATCTAATATTCAGGCACTGGTGAATGGCGTGAGCACGGGAGCGGCAGTCACTACAACTTCTGGGCATCACTATCTTCTGACCACTTGTTTGTATTCTCAGGAAATCTATCGCTTGCAGCAGATATTTCATTCGTCTGTCCATCCCGCAGGCAGTGGAATTGGTGGCTCTGAGGTCGCCGCGGATGTTCGGATCGTGCTGGAGCTGCAGGACATCAATCCAGGAAACCCCGCGACTGAGGTCGCTCCCGCCACCGTCTTGTATGACGGGATAATCTCGTCTGCGCCGGGTTTCTGTACTTGCGCTTTAGTCAACTCCGCCAACTTGCAATGTGCGATTGCGTTTACCCGGCTTATTCGAGCTGTGGACGCAGAGGTACGCACCGCACTTCCCGGGCAGGGCTATATCACACAGATGGTCGGCACGCTGGAAGAAGGGGCGGAGTGCGAAATCACGTCGAGCTCCGCTCTCGAGTTCTATCCGCAGTACGCGCCCGCGGCGAATCAATTAATCGAAGTTCACTATCGTAGCCTCGGCTACGCCCTTGCGCGCGTCACGAATCCGGCGAGTATCACAGCTGAGCAGCGTGGAATCGACAACGGCTTGCACGGAGCAGTACGCCATCCAGAAGAGCCACCCGCGCGCACCGACGCGGATTGCGAGATGGCAGCCCTGGCGCTTCTGGATGATGCTACAGGCCCGGCGTGGACGGGCGAGTATGACGTCTGGAGTGACTTTCTGCCGGGCGGCGCCGGTGATGTCTTTCCGGGAGACGCTCTTAACCTGGCTGTCCCTTCACGAGGCGCAGCATTTTCCGCCATCGTAACCGACGTCGAGATCACTCTAAACAATCCGGAAGGCGAACACTTTGCCTACAAAATCAAGTTTGCCAACGACGCGGCAAAAGCTTTGGCTTTTGAATTCGCGGCCGCAGAAGGCACAACTGCTCTTTTCGTAAACCAGTACACCAATGCACAGGTAGGGGTAACGTACTTGGCTGATTTGACCGCAGCACAAATCACACAGGTAACTTCGACCACGATCAGCGTCGATGCAGGCTTGCCACCAATTAGCGGCGGGGGCATTGAGGTTCGCTGGAGCGATGCCGGATGGGGCCCAGGAAATGACCGCAACCTCGTGGGACGGTTCACCACACAAGTTTTTACCGTTCCGCGACTGTCTGAGGTGCAGGACTGCTACTTGCAGCAATACGACAATTCCGTGCCGCCAAAATATTCCAGATATAGTGCGGCTTTGCACGTGGACTATCCGCTATAGATGGATCTGAAAAACACCTTTAAACTTTCATGCGCAACGTGTGTGCACGGACAAACGACTGCTAGCGACAGCATTTTCATTCGTGATTTTCAATAGAAAGCGGCTCTCATGAATATGAATGACCAAAGCAATTCGGTGTCCCTGAAAGAACATCTCCTCACCTTGATAGCTGCCGAGCACAAACTGGCTGAACGCGAGAAAAGTTTTGTCAACCTGCGATTCGAGCTAGCCGAAAAGGCACTCCAGCTAGACCATCTTGAGATGCTTCGCCGTCTCGATCTGTTGAACCACGCCCACGAGGATGCCCGCCTGAAAGAAGCCAGCTTCGTCGGTCGTGAAGTGTATGAGAGTCAGATCAAAGACCACAATAAATGGCGAGACGAAGTCAACGCTGCGTTGTCCACCCGGCAAGGCAAAACGACGGTGACCTCGGGTCTGGCGGGCGCGGTGGGAGGGTTAGCTTTAAGCGCGGTGTTCGGAATGATCATGTACCTCGCCAAGGCTATATTGAGCGGCTTTCCGAAATAGTCACTAACTCTACATCTTCCGTTTCTGGAAATGCGTTCGTGTTGCCAACAGATACATCTGCTCGGAATTCAGGAGGTTTAGCAATGGATTTTCTAACCACACTTCTGCAGACAATCGCCTTCGTTCCGGCGCTAGTGAACGGGGTTGAAGGTTTGTTCAGCCATCGGTCAGGAACAGAGAAAAAAGACGCTGCCTTGTCATTCTTGAACACAGCCTTGTCCATGACCAACGGCGTTGCCAATCGACAGATCGTGGATCAGGAGAAATTCAAGAATGGAATGGGTAAGGTGATCGACGGCGTGGTCGAGTGCCTGAACGCATCGGTCTGGGCGAAAGCGAAATAGATTGCCAGCGACACTCTTCCGTCGACAACCGTCGCAAACCGCTGAAGCGTTATTATCCGACCTCTTCGCCCCAGTTCTCCAGAGTCTTCTTCACAAATGCCATGAACTGATCAGCAACCGCGCCGTCGATGAGGCGATGGTCGTAGCCCATCGTCAAGTGAACGACCGAGCGGATAGCAATCGAGTCGTTGCCGTCGTTGTCTGTAACCACGAGCGGAGTTTTGGTGATACCGCCCACGCCCAGGATCGCCGAGTTCGGCTGATTGATGATGGGCAATCCGAAGACCGCTCCGAACTGTCCTGGATTCGTAACCGTGAAAGTGGAACCCTCCACTTCATCGGGCTTGAGTTTCTTCGAGCGCGACCGCTCGCCTAAGTCGGAGATCCCACGTTGCAGTCCGAGGAAATTCAGCTCATCAGCATTCTTCAACACGGGAACGATGAGACCCCAGTCGAGTGCAACCGCAATTCCTACGTTGACATGCCGGTGATACCGGATGTTTTCGCCTTCGATGGACGCGTTGACAATCGGAAACTGCTGAAGACCGATGATGGTAGCGCGGACAAAAAATGGCATGAAGGTGAGTCGCGCGCCATGGCGCTGCTCAAAGGCAGACTTGGTTTTGTTACGCAGCTGCACAATGCGGGTGATGTCGACCTCGAACATGCAATGCACGTGCGCACTGGTCCGGCGGGATTCGATCATTCGCTGAGCGATGATCTTGCGCATCTGTGTCATCGGCACGATATCGCCGGGGATCGTCGCGGCCGGCGGGGTCGCTGGTCTCGGCGAAGGCACAGACGATGAAGCCACGGGCGCGCTAGCGCGGGCAGAAACAGGAACTGCAGAAGGTTCCGGCCTTTCCAGGAAGGCCGTGATGTCCTGCTTGGTGATGCGGCCACCGATGCCGCTGCCCTGGACCTGTGACAAATTCACATTGTGCTCACGAGCGATCTTGCGTACCAGAGGGGAAGACCGGGCGTGCTCGTCGTCCTCTTGCGCAGGCTGGGCTATTGTCCGGGGTTCAACTGCCGAGGGAGACGCAGGTGCAGGTGCAGCCGCTTCCGTCTTCGCCGGCGTTGAGGCTTTGGAAGGAGTGGGAGCCACAGCTACGCCTTCGCCATCGCCCGCAATCGTACCGACCACCGTGTTCACCTGTACGGTGTTTCCCTCCACCACCTTGATGTCCTGCAGAACGCCCGAGGCAGGCGCGGGGATTTCGGCGTCCACTTTGTCGGTTGAAATCTCAAACAGCGGTTCGTCGCGCTGCACCTTGTCGCCAGGCTTCTTCAGCCACTTTGTAATAGTCCCCTCAAAAATAGACTCGCCCATCTGGGGCATAACGATATCAGTAGGCATAAATTCCTTCCACGCGGTCCCGGTGGAAAATCTCGAACCGCACGCAAACTTTTATTATATCCAAGCTCCGAGGTTGGCCGTCGGTGACTACTTATCTTCGTCCTTTTCCGAACCCGTAGCTACTGGACCCACTCCAAATGATTTCTTCCAGTAGTCCTGCACTCCCGGTGGCAGCTTTTGTATTCGTGACAAAAATGCTGTGACTTTCCAGATGTCCTGATCGCTGAGGGCTCGATTCCAGGCTGGCATTGCCGTGTAGCGAATTCCCGTGCGCACCGCGTAGTAAATGTGCCACTCAGGATCATCCAGAGGATCGAGAATCAATTGCGGCACGGGCGGATAGAACGACTTTTCCAGCGGGCTGGGCTTGTTGTCCAGCGTCCCATGGCACATCGAACAGTTCATGGTGTAAACCTTCATCCCATCGATCAAATTCTCGTCGGTAGGCGGAATCGGATTGCTCACTCGCGGGGCATGGCGCTCCATGGAAGCGTCCATTGCGCTCATTACGACGCGGCGTTCCAGCCGAGGGGGAGTCGCGTCCGCACTGGTCGGTAACAGGCCGAGGGTTGCCACAGCCAACCCGCCCAACCCGAGTACCAGTAGCGTAATAACGACTCCGAGAACGAAATTGCGCATTTCCCCTCCTCGATCTTTGTGATGGCCGGGTTGAAAAGGTCGCTAAGTCAGTCTAGTCCACGCAAAACCCCGGAAGCCGCAAGTCAAATGAAACTAATAAGCTCGTAACCGGCGCGCCTCCCGCACAACGTCACTTACTTTGGGCAAGAAATATTCTTCCTGAGGAGGGGAAAATGGCACAGGAGAATCCTGCGCCGTGATGCGGACAATCGGGCCATCGAGATCATCAAAAACCTCTTCATTGATGATCGCCGCGATCTCGCCCGCAATGCCACCGGTCCGCACGTCCTCATGCAGAAGGATTACCTTATTCGTTTTCCGAACCGTTTCAGCAATCGCGTCTCGATCGAGCGGCGATAGCGTGCGCAAGTCGACCACTTCCAGTTCTGTTCCCTCTTTCGCCAAAATCTCAGCCGCTTCGAGCGCAACATGCACCATCGCGGCATAAGTAATGACGCTCAAGTCGCGACCCTCCCGGGCAACCCGCGCCGTGCCCAAGGGCACGATGTAATCTTCGGCAGGAACATCTTCTTTGATCCGCCGATAAAGATACTTGTGCTCGAAGAAGATCACCGGATTGTTATCGCGAATCGCCGCCTTGATAAGACCCTTGGCATCGTAAGCGCCGGCTGGACAAACAACTTTCAGCCCTGGCGTATGCACAAACCACATCTCCGGATTCTGCGAATGAAATGGACCGCCGTGAACATTGCCTCCACTCGGCCCACGAATCACCATAGGCGCAGGCGCACCCCAGCGGTAGTGGGATTTGGCAACCATGTTCACAATTTGGTTGAAGGCGCAGCCGATGAAGTCCATGAACTGGAACTCGGCGACCGGGCGCATCCCAGTGAGCGAAGCACCGAAAGCCGCGCCGACGATGGCGGATTCCGCAATGGGCGTGTCAATCACACGCTCCGGCCCAAAGCGATCGATTAAGCCATCGGTCACTTTGAAAGCGCCGCCGTAAATGCCAATGTCCTCGCCGATACAAAAGACCGTAGGATCGCGCTCCATTTCCTCCCAGATTCCCTGGCGAATGGCTTCGAGATAGGTGAGTTCGGGCATAGAATGAGTTCGCTCGTTCCCTTTCAGACAAATTGGAAGTTTGCAGCCGGCTCTCCGAAGCCTGCCGCTGGCGCCGCGCGCCATTCTTACATCGTAAATCGAGAGGCAGATACCGGCGAGAGCATTGTAGTGCACCAGGTAAGAAGGCGACAGGTGTGGCTGCGCAAATCATAGTCCAGCGCAATCATATTTACTCACTACCCGCGCCCGGTCAAATAGCCGAGAGCCAAAGCCGCCCATGCTATGCTGAGGTCAATCTCTCATGAAGGTCATCTATCAAGACCTTCCACCCGTGGAAGTCGCCGGCCGGAAGTTGGTGGGGCGTGTCCTGTTTGGCATGCTTGTGCTGTTGGCGGCATTGGTGGGCGCCTCCGCCGGATTATTGCTGGTCTATTCTACCGATCTCCCCCAGGTCGAGGAGCTGGAGCACTACCGTCCGAGTTCCATCACCGAGCTTTACGACGACCAGGGCCGCATCATCGGTTCATTCGCATTGCAAAGGCGAGTGGTGGCGTCCTACAGCGATTATCCGCAGGTGTTGCGTGATGCCCTGATTTCGATTGAGGACAAGGATTTCTATCGCCACTGGGGAATCAACGTGTGGCGCATTGCCGGCGCGGCGTACCGCGACATTGAATCCGGCGGTAGAGTGCAAGGCGCATCGACTCTCACCATGCAGCTTGCTCGCAACCTGTTTCTTTCGCCTGATCGATCGTTTCATCGCAAGATTGAGGAAGCCTTGCTGGCCATTCAAATCGAGCGGCGTTTTACCAAGGAACAGATATTCACTCTCTATGCCAACCAGATTTTTCTCGGACATGGAGTTTACGGTTTTGAGGCTGCCTCGGAGTACTACTTCGGTAAGCCAGCCAAGCAGCTCACCCTTGAAGAAGCCGCGCTGCTAGCGGGACTACCGAAAGCGCCGGGATTTTATTCGCCGATTAACCACCCTGACCGTGCCATCAAGCGCCGCAACTTGGTCATCAACGGGATGTTGGAAGACGGCAAGATCACAGCGCGACAAGCCGTCGAGGCTCGTAACAAGCCCATTGAGTTAAAACTGCAGCATGATCCCAACTCGCTGGCACCGTATTTCGTCGAGGAAATTCGGCGCTATCTTGAAAATAAATATGGCAGCAATCAGGTTCTCGAGGGCGGATTGCTGGTTCACACCTCGCTCGACATGGATCTGCAGCGGACCGCGAACCAAGCTGTGCTCGACGGTTTAGCCGCCTACGAACGTCGCCACGGCTGGAAGGGTCATCTCGAAAATGTGCTAACCGAGGGTACGACTCTGGCCAGCTACCAGCATCCTGACTGGGACGAAGAGCCTGAAGTCAACGGCTATGTCCACGCCTTGGTCACGGCAGTTGTGCCCGGGTCAGCGACCGTCAAGTTCGGCCGATATACCGCAAACCTCTTGCCAGCCGATGCGGCTTGGACTCAGCACAAGCTTCCGGAGATTTTGAAGCCAGGTGACATCGCGTATTTAAAAATCGTGACTTTGAGCAACGAAGGCAAGACGCGAGTAAGCCTGGAGCAGGACTCGGGCACACAGGGCGCATTGATTGCAATTGACAATGCCACTGGCGAGATCAAAGCAATGGTGGGCGGGCGCGATTTCGAAGTGTCAAAGTTCGACCGCGCGACTCAAGCGTTACGGCAAGTCGGATCATCATTTAAGCCTTACGTCTATACCGCCGCCATCGATCAGGGAGCAAGACCGGACGACACGATTCTCGATGCACCTGTCACCTTCCAGACCGCATCTGGACCTTACACTCCGCACAATTATGATGAGAAGTTCGAAGGCAACATCACCTTGCGGCGGGCGCTCGCGCAATCGCGCAACATCCCCGCGCTGAAACTCGCGGAACGTGTCGGAATAAGGACCGTGATCGACTACGCGCATCGCTTCGGGATTACTTCCAACATCCCCGCCTACCTGCCCGTGGCACTCGGAGCGGCCGAGGTCACGTTGTACGAGCAGACGTCCGCCTTCAGCGTTTTCCCAAATGATGGCGTCCGCATCATGCCGCGCTATATCACCAAAGTTGAAGACAATGAAGGCCGCATTCTGGAGGAAGATTTTCCGGATGTGAAAGATGTAATCAGCGCTCGCACCGCGCGCATCATGACCTTTATGTTGCGCGAAGTTGTGCTGCACGGAACAGGGATCGCCGCCGCCAGTTTGAAGTATCCGCTTGCAGGCAAAACCGGTACCACCAACGATTTTACCGATGCCTGGTTTGTTGGCTTCTCACCCGCGACGACCACCGGAGTGTGGATTGGTTATGACGAGAAAAAATCGCTCGGAGCCAAGGAAACTGGAGCCCGTGCCGCGCTTCCCGTCTGGATGGACTTTATGAAAGTTGCGCTGGCGGGCAAGGATCCGGGAGCGTTTCAGCCCATGCCCGATTTGCCGCCGAGGCCAGTACAAGTCGACACGGCGGACACTGCGCCCGCGGCCGAAGAAGCGCACTAGCAGTCCCTGATCCGCGTTCCGTGGCAAAAGATTTATTTCTTAACCGCGGCGAAGCTCTCGTCCAAAATCTGGACCGCCTCGTCCACATCCGCCTTCGAAATGTTCAGCGGCGACGACATGCGAATTACATTGCCGTAGAAGCCGCCTTTGCCGACCAATAAACCGCGCTTCCGGCATTCTTCCATCAATGCGGTCGTGCCCGCCGATGACGGCTGCTTGGTAATGCGGTCCTCGACCAATTCGAGCGCTTGCATCAGACCCATTCCGCGCACGTCGCCAATCAGCGAATGTCTCTGCTGCAACTCCTCCAGTTTATCGCGGAAGTAGGCGCCAACTTCAGCAGCGTTGGTTCGGAGATCGTCCTCTTCGATCACGTCGATAACGGCCTTCGCTGTCGCGCACGTGACAGGATTTCCACCGAAGGTCGAGATCGTTAAACCTTGAAATGAATCCGCGATCTCTGGCTTCGCCACGGTCAGCCCGATCGGCACGCCATTTCCCATACCTTTAGCCGCCGTAATCATGTCGGGCTCAACTTCCCAGTGCTCGATTCCAAACCATTTGCGTCCGGTACGTCCCCAGCCCGTCTGCACTTCATCAGCAATGAAGTCGCCGCCGTATTGCTTCACAATGTTGAAGGCTATTTTGAAATATTCTTTCGGCGGCGTGACAAAACCAGCAACGCCCTGAATCGGCTCAGCCAGAAACGCGGCGACGCGTCCTGAAGTCGAAAACTGAATAGTGTTCTCAATGTCCTTGGCGCATGCCACCTCACAGTCGGGATACTTTAATCCCAGCGGGCAACGGTAGCAGTACGGATTCATGGCATGAACGATGCCAACTTCAATCGTACCTCGCCGCCAGGTACTCATGCCATTCAGACCGCGAGCCAGCGACGAGCGTCCACTGTAGCCTTGACGGAGCGCGACTACTTCAAAGTTTCCCGTATGCATGCGCGCAATCTGAATTGCAGTCTCGTTGGCCTCGGTCCCGCTGTTGGTGAAATAGGATTTCTTCAGAGCTCCCGGCGTAATCTGCGCCAGCTTTTCAGCGAGAGTGACCATGGGCTCATTGGGAAAGCAGGTGGAGACGTGCTGCAAACGGTCGATCTGGGCTTTCGTACGCGAAGTGACGCGCGGATTGCAGTGGCCGACGCTGATGGTCACGATGCCGCCAAAGAAGTCGAGATACTTTTTGCCTTCGACGTCCCAAACGTGCTGCATCAGGCCGTGATCCATGGGCAGCGGATCAGAAAAGTAATTGGTGACGGATGGAAACACGTATTCCTTCTGTTTGCGATTAATCTCTTCGCGAGTCAGGCGAGTTTTCTCTGCGGGGATTGCGGGAGCGCTCATGATGAAGCCTCAGGGCCTGAGTATTCAGAAACAAACTCATCATAAACCAGCGCACAATCGCGTAGGGGCGGACGCCCGCGTCCGCCCAGCCGAGCGGGCTCTGCCAGTTGTGCGAGCAGATTTCAAAGTTATGCGGTTTTTTGTTGCTGACTACGAATTCTGGCTACGACCAGGCGAATCTCTTCATAGCTGACGTCGGCAGGCAGAGCGTCTTTGAGTGGCTTCAACGCCCGCGTCCCCAGCTTGGCGCAGACTTCTTCGATGCCGAGCAGTTTGGCTTCTTCGACCCACCCAGGCTGAAATCGCAGCTCTCCTTTTTCCACCAGATTGGCGATTAGCCCGACTACAGAACCGATGTGACGCCCTCGCAGGTTTGCAATCTCGAGAAACGAGCGCCCTTCACTTAGTAAGCGGATGGTTTCTTCAGCCGGTTTTGACTTCACTTCTAGTGGCGCGCTGGCGCGTGCGCCCTTATTGAACTCCGCGAGTGCGCGCAGAATCTGTTGGCCGTAGCGTTCGGTTTTCCGCTCGCCGAATCCGGGGATGCCCCGGATTTCTGCCAATGAGGCTGGGCGACGCCGGCAAATCTCGTCGAGCGAACTGTCATGCATGACCATGAAAGAAGCAATGCTCTCTTCTTTCGCCGCTTCGCGCCGCCACTCTCGAAGGTAATCGCGCAATTCGGAATGAACATCAGACGCCGGGACAGGAGTTTCCACACCCACTGCGCCAGACGTACCCACCTGCCGCTGAGCATGGGACGAAACCTTGCGCCGCTTCGTTCGCCCGCTGGGCGCAGATGCAAACAAGAACGCGGGCAAGCCGCTGCACACATCACACGCATCGCACTTAGTCCACTTCGGAGTTTCCCCGAAATGCAAACAGATTTCACGATGACGGCAATTCGCCGATTCCACGAAGCGGCGGATGGTGCGGTATCGCTGCCAGGCACGCTCTTTCTCGGCGGCGTCGGCAATTTTCTCGATGAAGTAAGCCAGTAAGCCAGCATCGCGTTTCTGCCACAGCAGAAGGCAATCGGCGGGCAGGCCATCGCGCCCTGCGCGGCCAGCTTCCTGGTAATACTGCTCGATCGACTGCGGCAGCGAGAGATGGATCACCGCACGGACCGTGGCCTTATTGATGCCTAGGCCAAAGGCGATAGTTCCGACAAGTACGCGAACTTCGTCGGCCATCCAGCGCTCCTGATTGAGCCGCCGCTGATCTTTTTCCATCTGCCCGTGATAAGCGATGGCGGGAATCCCCTGTTCTTCCAGGAAATCAACCGTTTCTTCCACTCGCGCGATGGTAGGTGCGTACACGATGATAGCTCCGTCGGTATAGCTGCGAACCGCGTTCACCAGTAGCACCGGTTGCTCTCCGTATTCACATTGCCGCGCCACATATCGCAGATTGGCACGATGAAAGCTCGCGATGTATTTGGCCGGATCCCGCAGCTGAAGTTGGGTAAGGATGTCGTGACGGACCTGGCGAGTTGCGCTGGCGGTGAAGGCGGCGATGGGGAGATCGGGGAAGTTGACGCGCAGCGAACTAAGCTGCCGATATTCAGGACGAAACTCGTGTCCCCATTCTGAGATGCAGTGTGCTTCATCAATGGCGAAGAAGGCGACTGGGATGCGGCGTAATAAAGTGACCGTGTCCTGACGCGTCAGGCGTTCAGGCGATAGATACAACAGACGGTACTCCCCTGCACAGGCCTTTTTCGTGATGTCAGTCTGCTCGCCACTGGTCTGAGTGCTGTTCAACACCGCGGCCGGAATCCCCATCTGCGCCAGCTGAGCAGCCTGGTCCTGCATCAGCGCGATCAAAGGCGAGATCACGATGGCGGTCTTGCCAGAAACCAGAGCGGGTAACTGGTAACAGAGCGACTTGCCGCCTCCCGTGGGCATGACAACGCAAGTGTCACGACCACCGAGCAGGCTGAGCACAATCTTTTCCTGCAACGGACGGAAGGTACCGTAACCCCAATACCGTTGCAGCAGCGTAATAAGGTTAGCCTCGGGCGGCATTCACCCAGTATAGGACGGTTCGCGACGGCGCCCGAACGACGCGTCCGAGTCGACGCGAGTTGTAGCTATAATTAACCTGGCAATGAAAGCCTTTTTTCGATTCATCTTGCTCACCCTCGTGCTGCTAGTGGTGGCACTCGTGTCGGCGTTAACGGCGATGCGCTTTGCCATTCACGGGCGGGAGGTTTCTGTCCCCGATCTGGTCGGCAAGAGCCCCGCCGAGGCGCGAAGGATTGCCGACGCGGCCGGTTTCCAGATGGAAGTTGAGCGCCAGTATTACAGTGCGACAATTCCCGAAGGCAGAATTCTGTCGCAACTCCCGACTCCAGGTACGCAGGTGCGCCGGGGCTGGCAGATACGCGTCGCCGACAGCTTGGGACCGCAGCGAGTGGAAATTCCGAATGTGCTCGGGGAAAGCCAGCGTGCGGCGGTGATCAATATATTGCGCCGAGGATTAGACGTAGGTTCTGTGGCACAGATCGAAATGCTTGGCCCACCTTCCGACCAGGTGCTGGGCCAAAGCCCCGCCCCGAACGCCAGCGGAATCGCGGCGCCCAAGATCAGTTTGCTGACTACCGAATCTGCACTCTCGCCAGCGTTTCTGATGCCCAACTTCGCAGGGCAGGCGTTGGGAGGAGTAACTTTGGTTTTGCAGGATTCTGGCTTTCGATTAGGGAGCGTCAGCTTTGCGCCGTCTGCCATATCGCCTTCCGCTCCAATTTTGGAACCTGCAGTGGCAACGCCGCCACTCACTCCACCTGTGCCTCCGCCGCAACCCACGCCTGCCAGCGTGATTGTGTCGCAGAATCCTGCGCCCGGAGCGAAGATCGTCGCGGGTTCAGCGGTCAACTTCGAGGTTCGCTGAGTTCCCGCCACGGATTTCCACGGATCAGAAGCCCAGTTCTTATACGTGTAAATCCGTGACAATCCGCGGTTAGATTTTCTCCAGAATTGCCGCGAAGAATCCGTCGCAGGGATGCACTCCGGGGATCGTTCGCAAGTATGGTCCGCTGGTAAGTGACTCGACGTCTTGCCACCGTAATTCGCCCTGGGAGCGGAGTCGCTCCAGTTCAACCCGGCAATCGAGTATCCGAAACAAGTGGTCGGCGGACATTGCCCTCTCCACAACGACTGAATTCTCCTCGTCTTCCAATGAGCAGGTCGAATACACAATCTTTCCCCCAGGAGAGACGCGCTGCATGGCGGATTGCAGAATGGACAACTGGCGAGTCTGGAGGTCTATCAGGTCCTCGGGTTTGAGCCTCCATTTGATCTCAGGATTGCGGGCCAACGTGCCTGTGCCTGAGCAAGGCACGTCGGCCAGCACGCGGTCGAAGACTCCAGTGAGTGGAGAGTTGCGGGCATCGGCGGCAATCACGTGGACGTTATTTGCGGCAACTAGTTTGCGTAACATCCGCGCGCGGTGCGGATGCAGTTCCATTGCAACGATTTTTGCGTTGGGATTGCGCTCAGCCAGCGTTCGTGTCTTTCCGCCGGGCGCCGCGCAGCAGTCGAGGATGTTCGCGCCACCACCGACCAGAAGGGAAACCAATTGCGACGCCTCATCCTGGATGATCACTTGGCCGTCACGGAATTGGCGAGTGGCGATAAGATCACCAGAAATGACCCGATACGCCGTCGTCAGCAAATGGCCTGGGGTTAATTCAACCTTTTGATTCTTGAGTTCGCCGGCAATCGCATTGGTAGCATGGACGCTGGTTTCTGGAATTTTCTGGTCGTAAGTGCAGACCTGCTTAGCAATATCAAACCCGAATTCATGAATCCATCGTTCAACCAACCAAGTCGGGTGGGCGGAGGATGTGGCTAAATCCGCCGCAGTTTGGGCTTTGCCGATGGCGGACCCAGTAGCCCCACTTTCGACCCCAGCGAATTTTCGCAAAACTGCGTTCGCAAAGGGCACCGCCGACCGCTTCCTGGCACGCTTCACTAACTCCACGCTTTCGTGCACAGCCGCTCGCTGGGGGACTCGATCCAGAAACAACAATTGGTAAGCAGCGAGGCGCAGAGCGGTAAGCACCTCCGGGTCGAGTTTTGCGAGTTTTTGCGAAGAACGTTCTGCAATGTGCTTGTCCAGCAAGGATCGCCAGCGCAGAACGCCCATAGCTAACTCGGTCGTCAGGCCGTGGTCAGCCGAAGAAAGCCCTTGGTAGTGCGAAGAGTGCAGCAATTCCGAGGCGTAAGAGTCCTCGCGCTCAACTCGAAGCAGAATATCGAAAGCCGCGGCTCGAGCGGGTGAGACAGGCATTCAGTTCTCCGTCCTAAGCTGTCGATCGTCAGTTACGCACCCAGCTTCTCACCGCTTTGGGGACGATAGCCGTGAACGAAATCAAGCGCCGGCATTCGCCTCTTGCCTTCCAGTTGCATCTCGAAAAGCTCCAAGGCCGTGCCCTCAGCACATCCCACAAACAAGCGATCGCCCTCGACCAAAAGTTCAGCGGGCAACAGCGAACGCCGAGACACTCCTGCATCCCAAACATGAAGATTCCTGCCCCTAAAAATTGTGAAGGCACCGGGCCAAGGCTGGAACCCGCGCAGTCGATTGCAAATCTGCTCGGCGGTTTGGCGAAAATCAATCCGGCCATCCTCTTTCTTTATAATCGGCGCCAGTGTTGCGTTCCCGTCATCCTGCGGGCGCGGCCTGATTGATCCTGCTTGCAGGCCTCGCAAGGTTTCGATCATCAGGACCGCTCCGATTGCGGCCAGAGTGGGAGCAAGAGTCTCGGCCGTATCCCTTGGATTGATGGGGATTTCTTTTTGCAAGAGGATGTCGCCGGTATCAAGCCCCGCATTGATTCGCATGGTAGTGACACCAGTTACGGATTCACCCTGAGCGATCGCCCATTGTATAGGAGCGGCCCCACGATACTTGGGTAACAGGGACGCGTGCAGGTTGATGTTGCCAAGGCGCGGCAAATCGATCATCCACTGCGGAATGATGCGGCCATAACCGACCACGATGATTGTGTCGGGGTTGAGCGCGGTGAGTTGGGCGCGGAATTCGTCGTTATTCTTAATGCTCGCGGGCTGTGCGACCGGCAATTGAAGAGCGAGAGCGGACTCCTTGACTGGAGAAGGTGCAAGCGCAAGTCCACGTCCGCGAGGCTTATCGGGCTGCGTAACCACGAGACGAACTTGCAGGCCTGCCTGAACCAGCACCTCCAGCGTGGGGACGGCGAAGCGAGGCGTGCCACAAAAGACGAAAGTGGGGGATTGATGCATTGAGTCAATGAGTCATTGAATCATCGAGTCAAATGAATCAATCACTCAACGATTCAATTGCTCAATTCCTACCACTCTCCAGCCTTGATCAGCTTGCGGATTTTACGCTTTATCAGGTCCCGCTTCAGCGCGCTAATGTGGCTGATGTAAAGCTTGCCGTTCAAGTGTTCGGTTTCATGCAGGAAGGCACGCGCCAATAGCTCCTCGCCTTCTTCGGTGGTTCTCTCGTACCACTTCCCATTCAAATCCTGGGCGCGAATTGTCACCTTGCGCGCACGAGTCACAGGCTCGCGAAATTCAGGGATGCTGAGGCATCCTTCCGGCTGGGTATGTTTACCTTCGGTGTGGAGAATCTCCGGATTGGCCAAGACAAGTTTGGCATCGGGATCCTCCTTGAAGGTCACATCGATAACTGCGAGCCGTTTGGAGATCCCGATTTGCGGCGCGGCCAGACCGACTCCGTGAGCCTCATACATGGACTCAAACATATCGTCGACCAGTTTTTTCAATTGATCGTCGAAGACCGTAACCGATTCTGCCGGCTTTTCCAGAACAGGATTTCCAAACTTCACGATGGGATAGATCATTGAGTGGTTCTTAGCTAGTAATTTCTTAACTGTTCTGAGTAGCCTTTAAAGTTTCGTAACGTTTCTTCCATGGAGTCGCCGCCAAATTTTTCTAGCGCGCAGCGCGCCAAAGTCAACGCCACCATGGCTTCCGCGGCCACACCCGCTGCCGGCACCACGCACACATCAGAACGTTCGTAGGCAGCTTTCACTGGTTGGCGTGTGGCAAAATCCACCGACTGCAGCGGACGGCGCAACGTCGAAATCGGTTTGAGGTAACCCCGTACACGGATGTCCTCTCCATTCGACACGCCGCCTTCAATTCCTCCGGCGTTGTTCCGAGTGCGAGTAAATCCGGCGAAGCCCGTAGACTCGCTGTACCCTATTTCATCATGTACGGTGGAACCGAGGGAAGCAGCGGCGGCGATGCCCGACCCGATCTCAACCGCCTTCACCGCTTGTAACGACATTACCGCCGCCGCCAGTAACCCATCCAGACGCTCATCCCATTGCGCGTACGTGCCCAGCCCCGGAGGAACATTGTGGGCAACCACTTCAAACACACCCCCGACGGAGTCCCCGGTCTTGAGCGCGCGGTCCACTTCTTCCTTCATACGGGATTCGGCGTCAGCATTGGCGCAATTGAGCAGGACCTCCTCCCGGTCACGGAGGGAAGCAATGCGCTCCCATGGAATCTCCGAGCTCTCGATCGACGCGTTGCCCACCGAAACTACATGGCTAAGGATTTCAATTCCAAATTCGCGCGCCAACAGTTTCGCCAGACCGCCGATCGCAACTCGCGCCGCCGATTCGCGTGCGGAGGCGCGTTCGAGCACGTAGCGAGCGTCCGTAAAATTGTACTTCAGAGCGCCCGCCAGGTCCGCATGGCCAGGTCTCGGCGAAGCCACACGCTTGTGCTTTGCGGGATCACCTTCTTCCACAGGGAGTGATTCCTGCCAGTTTTTCCAATCCTTGTTTTCCAGAAGAACAGCAATGGGTGAACCGATGGTGATACCGTGGCGGACTCCAGAAAGAATGTGAGCGGTATCGCGCTCGATCTTCATGCGGCCGCCTCGGCCATAGCCCTGCTGACGACGCCAGAGTTCGCGATCCACGAAGGCCTGATCGACTTTCAATCCCGCAGGCATGCCCGAAAGGAACGCGACCAAAGCTTCCCCATGAGATTCCCCAGATGTGAAATAACGGAGCATCGCTCTGGATTGTATCCGATGGAATAAAGCGTTGCTTTCCCCGTCAACGTGGGACTTAAAACATAAACTTTCAACCGTGACGAATGCGATAAAGGCTTGTACAATATGGATAAGCTTTAGAAACCCGTCTTGGGCCGTCGGGCGCGCTTTTCGCCGCCTTTGGGCCCTCCCGCATTTACTTTGGCCAAAGGGAGTTTTGTCTGTGGAGCACGTCGCGAATTCACGCCGTTCCAGCCTGACGCCGCGAGAGCGTGAGGTAGTCAAAATGATTGCGGAAGGCAACTCCGCAAGAGAAATCGCCACTGTTCTAGGCCTCAGCGTCAAAACCGTGGAGGCTCACAGGTTCAATCTGATGCGCAAGCTGGATATCCACAACAAAGCTCAACTGGTCACCTATGCGATCCAGAAAAAGATCGTACATGTGCCTGCAGAAGCTTAGTTTGTCTCGAAAAATTCCTATTTCGTTCCATTCGGATAAACCAGGATCTTGCTCGCCTCTCCCGTCTTCAAGCGCTCCATGGCCTTGGAAAAATCCTTCATCGCAATGCCATCTGTAATCACGGGATGCAGATCGAGTTTGCCGTTCTTCAGCAACGCCGTCATCTGATACCAAGTCTGGTACATGCGGCGACCGTTGATGCCCTGGACGGTGATGCCCTTGAAAATAATGTCTTCAGAGAAGTTGAGCGAGATTGGTTTGGAGGTCAGACCGAGCAGCGAAATGCGTCCGCCGCGACGCACGATGTCGAACGCTGTCCGAATGGCGTCAGGATGGCCCGCCATTTCGAGGACAGCATCGACGCCCAGGCCGTCCGTTCGCTCCATGATGATGGACCTCACGTCTTGTTTCGACGGATCGAGCACTAAATCCGCGTGCATCTTTTCCGCGAGCCGGCGGCGGTGCTCGTTGACCTCGATAGCAAAGACTTGCGCCGCGCCCACGGCCCGTGCGACCGCGATTGAGAACAGCCCAATAGGCCCGCATCCCGTGATGGCAATTGTTTTCGCTGCAACCTCGCCTGCCAGTACGGTGTGAACGGCATTGCCCAGCGGATCAAGGATTGAGGCGTACTCCAGCGGGATTGCAGGATCCAGCTTCCAGATATTTGATTCCGGAATGACTACGTACTCCGCGAATGCGCCATCAGTGTCGACCCCAATGATTTTCACGTTCTGGCAAATGTGCGCTTCGCCGGTGCGGCACAGCAGGCACTTACCGCACGCTACATGCATTTCAGCCGAGACAAAGTCGCCTTCCTTGACGCTCGTAACCTCATTGCCGTAAGCCACCACCTCGCCGCAGAATTCGTGGCCGGGGATGAGCGGCGGCTGAATCCGCTTCTGCGCCCAGCGGTCCCATTCGTAGATGTGCAGGTCGGTACCGCAAATTGACGCTACTTTAACTTTAACCAGAACGTCGTTCCGGCCGAACGCGGGCACTTTGACTTCTCGGATCTCGGCCCCGGGTGCGGCCTTTTCTTTCACGACCGCCAACATGGTGTCAGGCATGGACCTACCTTTGCTTATCAGTTCAGATTCAGAACCAAAACCCTAAATTCTAGCATCCCGTTGTGCGTGCCAACTGAAAGCAGATCTGTGGGCAAGGTCAACGACCCTCCGAGGTTTCCCGCAGTACGCCTTTGTCATACTTCTGGATAACGGCGTTTAACTCTTTTGATTTTCCGCGCGGAATGCTTAGTGTCTTCCACTCGCTCGACCGCAGGTGTTTGGCGAGGAAAACGATCTGTCCCGTATGCTGCGCATAGTGCGCGACCTGCCGATTGGTAGCTTGCAGCACGGTATGCGGCTCGCCGCGGATCGTGATTGTGCGCATGACGTCCTCGGGCTTAAGCGATTCGATAGCCGCAAAAACCCGCGCCCAGCCTTCTTCCCACCAGCGCATCACATCCGCGCGCGTTGTTGCCGCGTTTATTTCGAATTCCTGGTCGCGATTACGGTTGGGCTTCTCGCCGTCGGTGGTGAGAAAGTCAGTAAACCGGGATCGCATATTGCCGGCCAAATGTTTGACAAGAATAGCGATCGAATTTGATTCGGGATCCAGCGCAATGAAAAACTCTTCGTCCTTCAGTTGGGCCATGGCGCCTTCGGCCAGGCGCTTGTGCCCGGTGAACTGGCGTCGGATTTCACTGAGATAATGAGCAGCGATGTCATCATTCATTGTGAAGTTTCCCCTTCGGTTCGGTATGAAAAACCATCCCAGTGTTGGATTCGTTTCGAAGCATGCGGATTCTTCCCAAATGGCCCGCACAGCAACAAATCAGTCGCCCCAACCACCGCCGCCCGGAGTCTCAATCCGAATCCGTTCTCCCTTACGCAGCCGAACATTGAACTTGCCCGGCATGTCTCGCGACGAATTATCTGCAGAAATCACTGTGGCTTTGCCCGACGCGCCATCTTTGCCACCTGCCAACCCTCGCGGGCCATGGTCGTGCCGGTCGGACAAAAGCGTGATCTCGCAATCGGTGAGAACTTCGATTTCGCGGATAATTCCATCTCCACCCCGATGCCTTCCGTCACCACCGCTTCCTGGGCGCAGCGAATACTGCTGAACCCGCAGCGGATACGCGTATTCCAAGGCCTCGGCTGGCGTGTTGAGCGAATTTGTCATATGTGTGTGAACGCCGGAAACGCCAGGCTTCGATGGCCGCGCCCCCATCCCGCCCGCTATAGTCTCGTAGTAGGCGAAGGGCTCTTTGGTGCGAGGATCAATCCCGCCGATGGTCAGGTTGTTCATAGTTCCCGCCGCTGCCGCAGGGATTCGCTCGGGGATCGCTTGCGCCAATGCCTGCAGTAGCACGTCAACAATACGCTGCGAGGTCTCCACATTTCCGCCGGCCACTGCTGCCGGAGGACAAGCGTTGACCAGTGTTCCTTCCGGCGCGATAACCTCAATTGGACGCATGAGCCCCGCGGTCGCGGGTACGTCTTCGGCCAGCAAGCAACGGAAAACGTAAAAGCAAGCTGAGTACGTGATCGCCTCCACGGCATTCACACTGCCTTCGACCTGCGGGTCGCTGCCCGTAAAATCAACCGTCACCGCCCCTGTGCTGACGGGTCTTCGACCCTTCCCGGATCGGCGCCAGGTCCGGCCCGACGAGCGTCTTCCAAAGCTCAATCTCACCGCAATCTGCACCGCCTTCGCGCTAATTCCATCATTGTCCAAAAAATCTTCAGCTTCATAAGTACCACTGGGCACTTGATTGAGAAATGCAAGCATCATCTGTTCGGAGTAATCGAGCAACGCACGCGCCGCCTTTTTCGCGCGTTCCAGGCCATAGCAGCTACAGATTTCCTCTAAGCGTTGCGTCCCGGTGTGACAGGCGGCGATCTGTGCCCCGAGGTCGCCCTCGCGTTCCTGCGGCGTCCGGACGTTGTTCAGAAGCAACGCGAGAATATCGGACTGCATTTTCCCGGCTCGCATGATCTTTACCGGTGGAATGCGAAGTCCTTCCTGATAGATCTCTCGACAAAGACCCATCGAGCCCGGATAAGCACCACCGACATCAGCGTGGTGAGCACGTGATGCGACATAGAAATCGGGCCGCTTCTTCGGAACTCTTAGGCGAGCATTCCCCGGCCGAACGTGAACCGGCGCCACCAGCGTGATGTCCGGCAAATGCGTTCCGCCCCGAAATGGATCATTCAACATCGCCATATCTCCGGGCTCGAGGACAAACTCATCGATTGCCGCACGCACCGACATTGGCATCGAGCCCAGGTGAACCGGCATGTGATCCCCCATGGCAATCACTTCGCCGTCAGAATCGAAAACTGCACACGAGTAGTCGCGGCGCTCTTTGATGTTGGGTGAAAAAGCGGTTCGACGCAGAGCTGCTCCCATTTCTTCCGCGATCGAGTGGTAGATGTTCTTGAATATCTCTAGTTCGATGGGATCACGTCTTGTGGAAGAACGCATGGCGGGCTAAAGCGACGATGCCAAGTGTACGACAACGGACTACCCGGTCGCTCAGATGGAACCTCATCATCGAAGAATTCTATTGACAATGAAAGTAATAGTCCTCAATATCTTGGGGTAGCATCGTTGTACCTACTACAATTGGGCAACGAATTTGGATTTGGGCCCCCTTCAAGGGAAAATTGTTCACGGAGGAAACTTCATGCCAGCAAAGAAAAAGGCTGCCAAGAAAAAGAAACACTAACCGTCCGCGAGACGATACTTCGCACAAAACAGAAAGTTTCGAAAAGCCTCTCGAGAGAAGCACCTCTCCGGGGGTTTTTTAATTTGATTTCCCAATCGTGAGACGTTAGAAAAGAAGCGCTTGCCCGAAATGAGGGGTTGTTCCGGACCTCCGGTCGTGCTAGAAACGCGATAGGGAGTGAGGCGCAGTCCGCGATGCAGCCACTTCTAGAATCCCGATGAGTGCTCGCAACAAAGCTGCGGCCAAATCTGTCAAGACTGCCGACGTGGTAATCCCGGACAAGTTGTATTTCCGGATCGGAGAAGTTGCCCAGCTTTGCCGTTTGCCAGCATACGTTCTGCGTTTCTGGGAAACTGAGTTTCCGCAGCTCAAACCGGTCAAAGGCAGCACCGGACAGCGCATGTATCGCCACAAGGACGTTGAAAATGTGCTGCGCATAAAAAAACTTCTCTACGAAGAAGGATTCACCATAGCGGGCGCACGGCAACATTTGAGAGCAGACCACAAAACTGACAAGAAACAAGCTCCGCTGCCTTTCCCCGATCGAACTACGCCCGATTTGAAGCAAATCCGGCAAGGACTCCGGGAAATTCTCGCCCTTCTCTCCCCACGCCAAAAGCGGGCCTAAATGAAAGGTGGCCTCGCGCATCAGCGATCTTTGATCTTAGCAACGCCCATCCCGCGGCTTCGAGATCCATTGTCGCGTGGGTTCTACGATCGTGATCCCCGCCGAGTTAGCCGCGAATTACTTGGTAAGTTGCTGGTGCGGAAAGAAGCGAAGCAGCTTCGCACTGCTCGGATCGTCGAAGTCGAAGCTTACCTGGGAGCAAACGATCCGGCAGCGCACTCTTTTGCAGGGCGCACGCCGCGTAATGCTGTACTGTTCGGACCTCCCGGTTATGCTTACGTTTATTTCATCTACGGCAACCACTACTGTCTAAATGTGTCGTGTTTGCCCGATGGAGTGGCCGGCGGGATTCTATTCCGTGCCGTCGAGCCATTAACTGGTATTGAAGAAATGGCGCGCCTGCGAAACGTGTCAATCAACTCGCCGCGCGACCTGCGCAAGTTGACCAGCGGTCCTGGCCGGTTGGCCGAGGCGTTTGGCATCACCCGAGAACGGGACAACGACAAAGACCTGACCAACGCTTCCTCTGATCTCTTCATCGCGGATGATGGATACCGCGTTCGTCGTATCCTGACAACACCGCGAATCGGAATTACCAAAGCAGCCGAGCGTCCGCTACGCTACATCATCGCCGGAAACGAGTTCGTGTCCGGTCCCAAGACCGGCAACCTGAAGCCGACTCTAAAATCCCGCTAGACTTACTCCCTGCATAGTGAGATCGGAGGGATCATGTACTTCCGGCATCTGGAGGGCGGCATTCCATTTAGGATAGGTTTCCCCCGGGGCGTGGCGATTAAATCGGACGGACTTCGCGTCTCCGTCCGGAGTTGGATCGTTTCCGCTCGAATTTCCTACCGCTTCGGAGCCGAAATGAGCATCGCACATAGAGTTTTCACTGGATTCTGCCTCGCCATGCTGTTTTCCACCTTGTCTGTGGCACAAGTGCCGTTCAACGATACCGACGTCACTCGGCTGAACGTTAATGAGTCGATGAACGGATGGAAGCCCGTCTGCGTGCTGCCAAGTTGTAATCCCGGAGGAAATGGAATCCCTACGAGCACGTCGCACACAATCGGCCATGCGCATCCTTCGAAAGATGGCCACGCGATGGAGGTCTCGATCACGGGGCCAGAGTACAGCAACGCTTTGTGGACCTACGTTGCCGGCGCTGACGACGATGCGACCTCACTTAGCACCAGCCTTTGGGTCTACCTGACGGATAAGGCCTCCGTCGCTGGGTCGTTCGAGTTCGATCAATTCAATTTCTCGAAGTCAACGGGAATTGAATTCATGTGGGGATCGCAGTGCAATCAGGTCACCCACCTCTGGCAAGTGTTTGATCAACTCCATGGCCACTGGATGAATACCGCGGTTAAATGTGCGCTCAAGCTGAATCAATGGCACCACTTGCGTTGGGATGTTCACCGCGTCTCGGGCGACACCGACCGATGCAGTGGCAAACCCTGCATGTATTACGACACTTTAACCGTGGATGGCGTTGTCCATCCCGTAAATGCCGTATATCCGGCGGGCTCTTTGCCGCATGGATGGTCAAGCTCTGTCGGCTTCCAGGTGCAAATCGATATCGGCACAACCGGCCAGCCGGTAACGGTGGACGAATACATCGATCTCGCCGACTTCTGGGCGTTGTGAACGTAGTTTTAGGACAAATAGCACTTCGTTCGTCATGGGAGACAACGAGTGGTCTTCGCCGGTCAAATCCTGCCGCTCGAAGATGCGGCTGAAACCTGGTGATTGGCTCGCAACCGTTGTCCGACAAGAAATACGTAGTGCATTGCTGAAATAATAGTGAAGGCGAAAGTCGCCCGCAGAAACGACAGCCGGCCAATCGCAATCCACCGCGATCTATTTATTTCGAACAATAACACGAAGAAGATGGCCGCAACCTGCGCGAACGTGTTCGCTTTGCCGAATATGCTCGGTCGAAAATCGCGGAGTCCGGCGATGGCATAAAGCACTGCGCTTGCCATCAAGATCGTTATGTCACGGCTGAAAACCAGAACTGTAAATTTCCACTGAATCTTATGTAAGATCGAGAGCACCATAAACATGGTGCTGAGCAGCAACTTGTCAGCGATCGGGTCAAGATATTGCCCCAACACCGTTTGCTGCTTGAGAGTCCGCGCTAGCAAGCCGTCGAGCCCGTCGCTGAAACCCGCCAAGACAAACAGAATGAGCGCCAACTCGTAGTGACCCTCAACTAGCTTGATCACGATGAAGGGCACAAACATCATCCGCAGCAGCGTGAGCTGATTGGGCGCGGTCAGCAGTTGCGACAGCTTCACTTCTGTTCCCCCAGCGGGGAACTTACTGCGAGGTGGCGAATGAGTACCGTGGCAGGATCCAGACCCGTTTTGCTTGCGAACCGCTGTGACAGCGATGGGATGCTGCCGTCGGGCAGATCAAGTTCCATGCGCTCCACCCGATGCATCGGAACAAACACCACGCCGGGAGAAAACGGTTCGCCATCCTTAACCAGAGATACCAGGTCGTCGAACGACGCCAGTTCAACCCCGCACAGACTTAACCCTTCGGGAGTAAGAGAAAGGATGGCCCCCCAAAATTTCTCTCTTGGATTTCCCAAAGTAACCAGCACCATGATGCCGGGGCGGAATGGATTCCCAACGAAATTCGCAGGCCCGTCAATTTGACTCGAAGTCATCACCACAGCGATTGTCGCCGGGAGATGGCCACTTTGCAACTCGAGGAAGAATCCGCGGCCATCGGTGGCACCGGATCGGTTTCGTTTTCGATAGGAGCTGTTCAGTATCCGGACCTGTGGCGCGAAAAATAAACTCCATGTGCTCATCCAAGATTGCCCACAGCGGCTGAGCCCGGTACAATTGTCGTTAAATGTAGGCGCGTAGCTCAGTTGGTTAGAGCGCTACCTTGACACGGTAGAGGTCAGGAGTTCGAGTCTCCTCGTGCCTACCATTTATCTTATTGCCTCTGCTACGAAGCGAGCGGCAGATCTTCCCGATTTTTGGCAAACTCGCCATCATTTGCGATCAAAACTGAGAGTTTTTCGACGGTGATCCGCTGCTGTTGGGGGATCGGCAGAGTGTAGATTTCGGGCGTCGTAGACATCTTCTGAATGTCCGAGCTGCGCTTGCGCATCCCGTAACGATCCTCCTACCACCCGGAATAGCGTAATGTGAGTTCTTCGTAAAGTGTGCCGGTTCAGTCGAGGCATTCAAAGTTTCTTGCCTGCTGGTTTCATCAGGGACCGCCGACGCGCGAATACCTCTTCAGGCTATTGGACGGAGCTGTTGACCAAATGTTTCTGCGGGGAAGACCAGCTTCAGGACTGCATTAGCCGAAGGCTCAACTCAGCCAACTCGCCCAATAATCAGCCTATCCGAAGGTATTGGTCAATACCATCGTCTAATAGACTCATCGCCGCCCATCTGGCTTAATTTTGCTGTGAATTCCCTGAGTCTAAAACGGTTGACCGCTGACCGTATGAGGCTTCGTACAAAGCTGACCGCACTCTGCGTGGCTCTGCTGGCGGCTCCGCTTCACGGACAATCCAGCTTGAATACCACCGGCCAAGGAACTGTGTCCTACGGCGCCCCTGCGATTGTTCAGAACACCTCGGACATTCAAATGCAAAATCCTTACCTGGGAGGAGTTCCCACAGGCACGGCCAGTTCGACGCCGCTGTCGCTTTCTCTGGAGGACGCCGTAACTCGTGGTCTGCGGCAAAATCTTGGGGGGCTACTTTCCTCCGATGTAGTCTCCGGCGCACAAGGCGAGCGATGGCGGGCACTCAGCGCGCTGCTGCCAAATCTGACCACCAACACAAGTTTCGGCGTCCGCGAGGTTGATCTGAAAGCCACAATAGGCATTAACATCCCTGTGCCTGGCGTTCCACGCGTCATCGGCCCTTTTGGGGTTTTCGACACGCGCGCGTACCTTGATCAATCAGTCTTCAATTGGGGGTCCATCGAGAGCGCGCGGTCTTCGGCTGCGCAAGTGAAATCGGCCCAGTACAGTTACAAGAATGCCCGCGAACTGATTGTGGTTGTGGTTGTGTCAAATTATCTTCTGGTCATTGCTGACCAGTCGCAGGTCGAGTCCGCCTTGGCTCAACGCGACACCGCGAAAGTACTCTTCGATCAGACGACCGATCAGAAAGAAGCCGGGCTTGCGGCTGCGGTTGACGTGCTGCGGTCGAATGTCGAGCTCCAGGCACGCGAACAAAGGTTGATCGTCGCGCGGAATAATCTGGCCAAACAGAAGCGGGTTCTGGCGCGCGCGATTGGGCTTCCGCCAGGGCAGACCTTCGACATAGCCACGGAAGTTGCTTATCGGCCGATTACGACTTCAACCCTCGATGAAGCGCTGCAGCAAGCCTACAACTCTCGCCCCGACTATAAAAGCCTGACCGAGCAAGTGCGTTCCGCTGAGCTGCAAAAGAAAGCCGCTTCGGCCGAGCGCTACCCAACACTGTCTGCCGTCGCGGATTACGGATCCATTGGCACCAACCCTGCGTCGAATCATGGCACGGTAGACGCAGCCGCGCAGCTCCGACTACCCATTTTCCAGGGAGGCAGGGTTCACGGAGACAACGTTGTCGCAGATTCCCTCCTGACAAAGGCCAGGCAACGACTGGAGGACCTCCGTGCCAGCATCGACCAGGAAGTTCGCGACGTTTTTCTTGACTTGCAAGATACCGCCCAGGAAGTGTCGGTTCAGCAGAATGCCGTCCGGCTCGCTACTCAGACCCTGGAGCAATCACGGGATCGTTTCCACTCGGGAGTAACGGACAACATCGAAGTGGTTCAGGCGCAGGAATCCCTCGCGGATGCCAATGACACGTATATCGCCAGCCTCTACCGCTACAACATCGCAAAAGTCTCCTTGGCGCGAGCCATCGGGTTCGCGGAATCGAACTACGCGCTGTATTTGAAAGGACAATAAGATGCCCGACCAAGAGACGGTCAAGAGTCCGCAAAGTTCGCTGTCCTTAACGCCTAATAATGCAACAGAAAGCCCCAGCACCAACCCACCTCTCGTCTATCCGAGACGGCGCTATTACAAGCGCTGGATGATCGGCGCTGCGGTGGTGGTAGTTCTAGTAGGTGGCGTGTTTCTGTGGCACTACTTGTCGGGTTTCGAGGGAACCGACGACGCGCAAGTCGATGTCCACCTGTATCCAGTGAGTGCACGGATCTCCGGCTACGTGCAGGCGGTGCAGGTGGGAGACAACCAGTATGTAGAGGAAGGCGCCACGCTCGTCGAGATTGACCCAAAAGATTATCAGGTCGCCGTGGCGAGAGCGCAGGCCAACCTTGAAACCGCGGAGGCCTCCGCTCGCGCCCTCAACATCGATGTTCCCATTAGCTCGGTGGACACCACGAGCCAACTGAAGTACACATCTTCGGATATTGAAAACGCCAAAGCCGCCATCGCAGCCGGGGAGAAGCAAGTTGCAGCCGCACAGGCACGCATTCGGGAGGCCGAGGCGCAGAACGTGAAGGCCCAGGACGACGTTCAGCGTTACCACCTCCTGCTGGTTAAAGACGAAGTGCCTAAGCAGACTTACGACTATGCGGTAGCTGCGGCACAAACGGATACTGCCGCAATAGCAGCCGCCAACGCGGAAGAGGCAGCAGCAGAACAAAATGTCGACGAGGCGCGCAGCCGGCTGGTCGAAGCGATTGCGCGCGACGAATCCGCCCAGGCCGGACCACAGCGGGTAGCGTCGACGCGAGCCCGTGCGCTTTCAGCCGCTGCCGACGTGGCGCAGAAGAGAGCTGAACTCGACCAGGCCAAGCTCAACTTGGGGTACACCAGAATATTGGCACCGGTTACCGGCGAGGTAGCCAAGAAAGTGGTCGTGGGGTTGAATGTCGACCCTGGCGAACAAATGCTCACGGTAGTTCCGCTGGATCAGGTGTGGATTACTGCGAATTTCAAAGAGACCCAACTAAAACGCATGCGAGTGGGTCAGAAAGCAAGAATTGAACTCGACTCAAACGGCCGCACATACAACGGTCACGTCGATAGCATTGCGGGAGCAACGGGACCACTCTTCAGCCTGCTGCCGCCCGAAAACGCAACAGGCAACTACGTGAAAATCGTTCAGCGGGTACCAGTAAAGATTGTTCTAGAACCCGGCGAAAATCAGGACCATCAACTGCGGCCCGGCATGAATGTCGAAGCGAAGGTGTACTTGCGATGAGCGCTGCAGCCCTGTCTCTGCCCGCGGGGCAGGCGATCTGGCGCCCAAAGGTAAATCCCTGGGCGATTGCCGCCACCGTGTCGATCGCGGCGTTTGTCGAGGTTCTGGACACCAGTGTTGCCAACGTTGCATTGCCTTACATCGCCGGAGGCCTGGGAGCGAGCTACGACGATAGCACCTGGGTACTCACCTCGTACCTCGCTGCCAACGCGATCGTCTTGCCCATCAGCGGATGGCTCGCGGGAATAATCGGCCGCAAACGGTATTTCATGACGTCGCTTACGATTTTCACGGTGAGTTCGTTGCTTTGCGGCCTAGCGCCTAGTCTCCCGCTATTGCTGTTGTTTCGAGCCGTGCAAGGCATCGGTGGCGGTGGACTGCAACCGATGGCACAAGCGATTCTCAACGATACGTTTCCCCCAGAGCAGCGCGGCCAGGCGTTTGCTGTCTATGGCGTTACTGCCGTTCTCGCCCCTACGGTCGGGCCGATGCTGGGCGGTTGGATTACGGACAGCTACTCCTGGCGCTGGATATTTTTCATCACGCTGCCTGCGGTTCTTCTCGCTCTGTACTTGACTCACGTCCTGGTCGAAGATCCCCCGTTCCTCCGTCGCATAAAGAGGGGGGGCGTCCGGGTGGACTACATTGGAATCGCGTTTTTGACGCTGGGTGTGGCTTCGCTCCAGATCCTTCTGGACAAAGGCCAGGAAGACGATTGGTTCGGCTCGCATTTCATCACGACCCTGGTCATAACCGCAACGGTTTGCCTGATCTCGCTGGTCATCTGGGAATGGTTCCGCAAAGAGCCGATCATCGATGTCCGCATGTTCAAGAGCTTCAACTTCGCGGCAGCGAACTTAATGATGTTCATGATGGGCTTCATGCTCTTCAGCACCCTGGTCTTGATACCCGAATTTCTGCAGACGCTTATGGGTTATACCGCGGAGCTTGCCGGTCTCGTTCTGTCCGGCGCTGGAATCGTCTTGCTGGTGATGATGCCCATCGTCGGCCGGCTTACAACAAAGATTCAAGCCCGATGGCTTATCGCGACGGGATGGCTGTGCCTTGCAATTGGACTATTCTACTCGGCGCACCAGATTGATTTGTTCGTCAGCTTCAAGTTTGCGATGTGGCTGCGCGTCGCCCAAGTCGTAGGAATCGGATTTCTATTTGTCCCCATTACGGCGGCAGGCTACATCGGAGTGTCTCCGGAGAAAGGTGACAGCGTCTCCGGCATAATCAACTTCATGCGCAACATCGGCGGCAGTATCGGAACTTCGGTCGTGACCACCATGATTATCCGACGGGGTCAATACCACCAGCAAATCCTCGTCGGCCACATCACTCCGGATTCCCCTGCCTATCGTTCGGCGCTGCACGCACTGAGCTCAAAAATTGCGCACTCTGGGCTTCGGGCTACGGATGCCCACGACCAGGCAATTGCGAGGTTCTATGGGTTGGTGCATCGGCAAGCCGGCGCACTGTCCTATATGGACATCTTTTGGGTATTGGGCGCACTCTGCTCGGTCATGTTCGTTCTTGCGTTTTTCTTGAAGAAGAATGATCCAGGTGCGGGCGGCCAGGTTGCGGCCGGTTAAGGATTGTCATGATGATTCGAGCCGTGACTATTGAGCGTGAATTCGGCTGTGGCGGTTCGGAGGTCGCTGCAAAGCTGGCCGAACTTCTAGGTTGGAAGCTGTGGGACCACGAACTGATTCAGGAAATCGCACGCTTGACCAACTGCACGCCGCACGCAGTCGAGCAGCGGGAATGGAAAAATGATCCTGCGGTTTATCGCGTCTTCAAGTCTTTTCTCAGAGGAGCATTCGAGGGAGGACTACCACCCACGGATCGGCTGGAACTGCTTGATGCGCGCCGAATCGCCGCCGTCTCCGAACTGGCGATCAATCACGCACTTTCAGGCGGCCCATGCGTCATCGTTGGCCGGGGCTCGCAATATTTTCTTCGCAATCGCAAGGATGTGTTTCGGGCGTTCCTCTATGCGTCTCGCACATCCAAGATCCACCGGCTGATCACTGCGGGAGCATCCCAGGAAAAGGCGATCACGGACGTCGACACAATTGACAGAGATCGCGCCGCTTTCGTCAAAAGATACTTGAAGCTCAACTGGCCTGAGATCCACCTGTATGACGCAATGTTTAATACGGAGAGGGGTGATTCTTTTGTCGCTGGAATGATCGCTCACTGCGTCCAACAGTTGCCGGGAGGAGGTGAAGGTTTTCAAGCATCCCGAGCTCACAGTTCAGTCGCTTCGTGATCCACGAATCGTTACAGTCAGAAGCGATGCGCACTATCGCCCGAGGGATGGGCCCGTTTTCTACTCGAGAGAATGCCATTCTTGAGGCCTGCTCATGCAAGCGAAACTCGACTCGCGACCTGACTTGTTGCTGCTCCTGTCTTTACTGCTGGTCATCTTGTTGAATCCGATGATGGACCATAGTGACTGGCGCAGACTGGCGCTCGCAGCCCTCACCTTCACTCCAGTCATTTTATCCACGGTCAGATTGTGCCTAATAAGAGTGTGGGCGCGGCAATCGGTTCTGTTGATGTTGGGCAGTCTTATCTTTCTCGTGGCAAGTAACATCTTCCGTAGTCAAGCTCTGAATGGAATTCGATGGGGATTTCTGGCTGTGTTCTTTGCACTCGCTGCCGTGGGGCTTTTCTGCTATCTCAAGAATTCTCGTTTACTGACCCAGGCGCACCTCTTCACCGCCATCAACATTTATCTCTTGATTGGAATGTTCTGGGCGGCGATTTATTGTGTGATGGATGCTTTTTATCCGGGTTCAATCCAGTTGGCAGGTCACCCGACCGACCGTCAGAGCGAACTGCTTTATTTCAGCCTGATAACGCTTTCGACCATTGGCTATGGCGACGCAGTGCCGGTTAGCGGGGAAACGCGTATGCTGGCAGCGTTGGAGGGAGTGACAGGAGTTCTCTATCTAGCGATTACAGTGGCGATATTAGTAAGCAGGTTCGGGCGCGAGCTTTCAGATTAGCCAATCAGGAGTTGGCACCCAGTCTGCGGCACTTCTAATTAACGAATCCCGGCGTTGATACCGCCGCAAAATAACTTGGAGAGGTAATTGTGCTTGAATCTTCTCATCTTCGGCTGACGAAAATGCCGCTCAACAACGGAGCCGGCTACATCCCCGCCCTCGGCTTTGGCACTCTGATTCCCGACGCTGCCCTGACGAGAACTGCGACCCGAGACGCGCTGAACGCCGGATTTCGACATTTCGATTGCGCCGAGCGATACCGGAACGAGCGCGAGGTAGGCGAGGCATTACAGGTTGGACTTGTCGCTGATGGAATCGCGCGCGAAAACATTTTCGTTACCACGAAGTTGTGGAATTCCAATCACCGGCCCGAACGCGTCGAACCGGCTTTCGATGCCAGTCTCGAAAGGCTCAGGCTCGAGTATCTGGATCTCTACCTCATTCACACTCCGTATGCATTTCAACCGGGCGATGAGCAAGACCCGCGCGATCAAAGCGGCAATGTCCTCTATGACAATGGAATAACTTTGCTCGACACTTGGAGAGCGATGGAAGGCCTCGTGGACGGCGGCAGGTGCCGGGCCATCGGACTGTCGGACGTTAGCTTGAATGAATTGTTGCCCATCTACGAGTCTGCAAGAATCAAGCCAGCCGTGGTCCAGGTCGAATCACATCCCTATCTGCCGGAAACGGAGCTTCTGGAATTCTGCAAAGAAAAGAGCATTGTGTTCTTAGCTTTTGCGCCATTGGGTCACGGAATGAAGCCGGGACTGTTCGAAGATCCTGTCATTTCGGCAATCGCCTTACGAGTTGGAAAAACGCCGGCGCAGGTGCTGCTGGCATGGGCGGTACAGCGCGGCACGGCTTTGCTTACCACGCCAAAATCCGCGGCTCGCGCCCGAGAGAATTTTGACATCTCTGCTCTTCCGGAAGACGCGCTTGACGAAATCAACCGAATTCAGACCAGGCAAAGGCTGAACGAAGTAGTGACCACTGGCGTCCCTGGCTTCATCGCACAAGGGAGATGAACAGGGAAGCCAGCGACAACTCGAGGAGTCGATACTTGAGCGTGCGGCGAGATCTTCTCTCAAAGGTCCAGAGTGACACCCGCGTTTGGCTGAGAACAGCATACGAGCACGTTGCCGGGAGCGGGCCTCTCCAGCGGTTCAGGATTGTAAGTAATCGATCCGTCGATCAGACCAGTCATGCAGGTATGACAGACTCCAATCCGGCACGACCATCTGACCGGAACATCGCATGCTTCCGCCAGTTCGAGCAAACTTCTGAATTTCGGATCCCAAGCGGCGGTAATCCCGCTACGCGCGAATGAAACTGGAGGGCCAGATCCGGGCGGACCTGGTGGCAGGTGAGGAGTGTGAACAGCCTGCGCCATACCAGGCGTAATGCTCTCAAGCGCACCGAAGATTTCCGTGTGCAAATCTTCGGCGGGCACACCCCAGTTTCGCAGCCCGTCGCGCATATCCTGCAAGAATGAAGTGGGGCCGCACAGATAGAAGTCACTACTCTTTGACACGCCAATTCTCTCCAGCAAAGCCGTGTCAATGTGCCCGGAGGCATCGAAGTCTGCTCCGACTTGGTCGGTCGCAGCGGGCCTGCTGTACACGATGTATCCTCGTCCGCGAGAAAGCTGTTTCAATAATGCGCGCGACTCTTCTGCAAATGGATGGTCGACTCTATTGCGTGCTCCGTAAATCCACCAGATCTCTCGTTGCGATTTTTCAGCGGCGAGTGCGTGCAGCATCGACATCACGGGGGTTGCGCCCACTCCTGCGCTCAGCAGAACCACAGGGCCCTGGCCGGGACGCAGAGTAAAGCTTCCGCGCGGCGCACTAACATCCAATAGATCGCCTTCTCGCGCACGGTTCCATAGAAATGAACTTCCGATCCCGTTCAATTCGCTTTTGACGCTGATGCGTAAGTGATCGGCTGCTGGCAGATCAGACAAGGAATAACTGCGAAGAACGGCGGGTTTGCCCTTGTCGATGATTAGTCGCAAAACCACGAATTGCCCCGCTTGGAAGACAGGGAGAAGCTGTCCATCGATCGGTGCCAGAACAAAGGAAGTTACACTGGCGCTTTCCTTATTAATACCCGCCACTCGCATCTGTCGAAATCCGGGCCACGCTGGCGCTTGTTCCTCATTTGCGAGTCCGGGATTTCCTGCCGTAGTTTTGGACCCCAGGTCTTGTTGGAGCATGGCCTGGAACGAACCCTGCCAACCCTTGCTGAGTGCGGGAATCCGCAGCGCGCGTTGCAGTTGTTCGCTGGAAGCTCCTGGCAAATACAAGAGAGCATCGGTGTCGGCCACGGTGAGTTTTTCCGGACCGTCGGCAATTTTCACAATGTCGTCGCCCGCCCCAACTTCTCCTTCTTGCAACACGCGAAAGTAGAACCCTGGTCTGTGATGTGCCACGAGCAAAGCTGGCATCCGAGGTTCACTCATGCGGATACCGACGCGGTAGCAGGTTACGCGCGGTTGTGTCACTTCCAATACTGCGTCGCCAATACGGTAGCGATCGCCGATGCACACCTCGCTATCAAGAAGTCCGTCGACGGTGAAGTTTTCTCCGAACTGGCCGAAAGTAAAATCGTTGCGGCTTAAAAAGCGCTCCCAGTAATGGTAAGAATCCATCTGATAAACAAAAACGGCTCGCTGCTCCCCACCATGACCCGCGAGATCGCCCTGGGCGTCGCCATCGATATCGAGCTTGCGCACCATTCGCCGTCCCGTAACCGGAGATTTCCAGATCGCGGTTCGGACAGTGTTGCCGTTCCACGTCACATCGCGTGGAAGGCCGACATTTACTGAGAGCAATCGGGGCATCGTATCTCGTCGAAGTCCGGCGTCTGTTAGAGTCCTCTATTTTTAACGACGGCGAGCCGGAGCAGCACCATCCATGTGGAGAATCTCCCTTCTAGGAAAATGGCTCCAGTTTACCGAGGATGGTCGGCAGATATTCTGCGACCGTCGGATGGATATGCATTGCACGCTGGATGATCGTATATGGCGCCTTTGCATACATCACGTCCAGCAGAACGTGAATCACTTCATCGCCTCCGACTCCAAGAATCGCAGCTCCCAGAATTTGCTTCGTTTCTGCATCGACGCAGATTTTGATCAAACCTTGGGTCTCACCTTTTTCGTAAGCGCGGCTCACTCTACTCATCGGATATTTCACTGCGAGGGCACGACGTCCTGATTTCCGTACGTCTGCGTCCGTCATGCCGCATCGCCCTAGCGGCGGATCAATATATAGCGCGTAGGCTTGGATCCGGTCGGAAACCCGCCGATGGTCAGCCTTGAAGAGATTGTCCGCAACGATCTCGTAGTCGTTATAGGAAGTATGAGTGAAGGCGCCGCGGCCGTTGCAGTCCCCCAGCGCCCAGATACCCGGCACATTAGTTTGGAGTTGATCATCCACGATGATGTAACCGCGTTGGTCGGTCGTGACGCCAGCCCGTTCGAGACCCAGGTCGCTTGTGTTGGGGACACGCCCGACAGCTAAAAGCACGTGTGTTCCTGCCACTTCCTTCGGGTCTTCGCTGCATTCCATGCGGACGACAACACCGCCATCGCGCTTCGCCAGCGAGATACATTTCGCATTCAGCCGGACGTTTATGCCCTCCGCCTCCAGGATTTCGAGCACAACTTGGGAAACGTCTTCGTCCTCCCGTCCGATCAGGCGCGGTCCCATTTCGACAACCGTGACTTCGCTCCCGAAGCGGCGATAGATCTGGGCGAACTCCAGCCCAACATAACTTCCGCCGACGATGATGAAATGCTCGGGCAAGAAATCAATGTCCATGATCGATGAATTGGTGAGAAATGGGACATCATTTATCCCCGGCATGTCGGGAATACGGGCCCGGCCGCCAACGTTGATATAGATCTTATCGGCTTGCAGAACTCCATCGTTGACCACGACAGTGTTCGACGACTGAAAGCGGGCCTGACCCTGAATGACCGTACAATTTGTCGTTCCCCGGAGTGACTGCTCCACGCCCTTACTGGACCTCGCGGAGGCTGCATCCTTGCGGGCTTTCACCCGCTTTATATCGACGCGCACATCACCAATGGCGAAACCATACTCCGCACCTCGGCGGGCAACATGGATCGCATAGGCGCTTGCCACAAGCGTCTTCGTCGGAATGCACCCCGTATTCACGCAGGTGCCGCCAAATTTATGGCGTTCGATAATAGCGACGGTTTTACCGGCAGCCGCAAACCGCGCTGCCAGGGGTGGGCCCGCTTGGCCCGTCCCGATAATGATTGCGTCAAAAACCTTCGTCGTGGCGGTCAACGCGCCCCCTCTATGTGGATCTTGGCGTCCCTAGCTGCCTGCTCGGGGGTCCTGCCGTTTTCACGCGCGACAATGTAGGCGGAATACCAGTCCCACCAATGATGCTTCGGAGCGGTAGGTTCGTATTCGCCGTGGTGCTTCTCAGTCTCTTGTAAGAGCTCGGCCAACGTTGCGACATCCAAATTACTAAGTCCTCGGCCGGGCAGCCGGGTTGTGATTTCCTGAAACAGCCATCCATTTCCGTCGGGATCACGAAATGTGGCGAACGACTTGTAGGTAGCATGCTCGGGTGCTCGCCCGCTGATGCGACCGCTGCCGTCGATCTGGAACTGAGCGCCTGGCGTTCCGGGGTGGAACACTTCACTCACTTCAATACCGCGAGCGGCAAGATCTTTCCGTGCTGCCTCAACGTCGGAGACGATCAGGTAGAGACCCTGCGCCGAGCCTGGCGCGGCGGATGTTATCTTCGTGCCAAACTGAACCGAGCACCCTGAGCCTGGCGGCGTGAACTGAACAATCCGGAAGCCGTTATCGAACGGGAAGTCGGCGTCGAGGCGCCAGCCCAGTTTGGCATAAAACTCCTTCGAGCGGTCAACATCCGCGACCGGAATGACGACCACCTCGAACCTCATGTCTACTGCTTCGGCAGCAGCGCCACCGATCGGTTCACTGTTCGGAAACGCACGCAGAGTTGCCATATTTCCTCCTCATTGTTCAGCCAAATCGCTGTCCAGATTTTGGCATACTTCCGCTGGCTTCTTCGGCTAGGCGGCGACGAACTGCTGTCCGCCGTCGACGTCGTAAGTTGCACCCGTGAGGGCAGTATTAATCATGATGTGTACGGCGAGCGCGGCCACATCTGCCGGTTGAACGACACGCCGGATGGGAAGGGTAGCGCGAAGCTGGTTGCGCCGGTTTTCAAGTTCATCACCGAGTAAGGACGCCGACAACGGTGTGTCGACGAAGCCGGCGGCGATGAGGTTGACGCGAATGGGCGCGAGCTCAAGCGCCAGACTCGCGGTAAGGGCGGGCAGCGCCGCGGTAACGGCGGGCACGATCCCAAGTCCCACACTCGGCCGCCGGCCGCCGGTCCCGCCCATGAACACCAGCGTGCCGCCCGGTCTTACTTTGTGCGCGGCGTTGCGCGCGACCTCAAGCATCAGCAAGGGATGCTCGTCGAAGGCGACCCGCGCCTGTTCGATGTCCATGTCGACAAGGCGCCCGTAATGCGGCCCGCCGGCCGTTACCATTACGTGGTCGATCGTGGCCGGCAGGTCACGGAAGAATTGTTCGAGGGAAGCAGTATCGGTGGCGTCGAAGGCCGATGTGCTCAGCACTTCGAACTCGCTCGCTGCGCTCCGCAGGCGCTCAGAACTGCGCCCGGTAAGGATCAGCTTTGCTCCCTCCGCGCTTGCTCTTCGGGCAGTCTCGAGTCCGATGCCGGCACTTCCGCCGATCACGACAACGGTTTGTCCCAGGAGTTCCGGTTTGCGCTCGATTTGAGAGACATTGGTTGCAGTGCTCATAATTCCTCCGATCAGCCTACGCCGATTAAGCCAGAATCGCGCCGGCGAATCTATTGGACGAACGTATCGGTTGCCATCAAAGCACGGATTGGACATGTGGGACAGGGTGGTGCACAATTTGTTCCGCGAACCCAATATCAAAGTATCGCCAATACTATCGTCCAATTGATTCGCCGGAGCACCTCGCGTGTAATCGCTTCATCGCAACCGATTCGGTCGGAATCCTGAGTTTGAAAAAATGTTGAGGAGAACAACGATGAGCTTGAAGAC
>JBEKGG010000003.1:0-47541 GCA_050012915.1 Terriglobales bacterium
TTCGAATGGTGTCAGAACCAGGAAGACCGAAGCGCCGGCTGGCGTTACTTCCTGGAAGAAACCGATCTGCAGCCTGGAATCGACCCAGCAAAGGCGACCCGGCTTCGCCAACTGCGCCTTGATCTTCAGGAATCCCAAGCAAAGAGCTTTTAGCAAGAACACGGCACGATCAGGTATCGAGGCGCGTCAGAATGCGTCGCCGATGCGCCATTGGATCGCACGATGGATGGTCGCGTTTCAGTAATGTGCCTACAGTGTCAACCAGAAACCCCGCGGATTCCAATTAGTATGGCAGCGGAATGGTTCGCTCGCGGAAGTTAAGAAAATCTGAGAACTCCCTCACGTCGTCGCAGGCGGCCGCTGCGTGAAACAAGTCTTGGCCCGCTCGGGCGAGATTGCGGTGATGGATGTTCCCGCGCCCAAACTGCTGCCCGGATGTGTCGTGGTGCGCATGGCGGCTTCACTCGTTTCAGCCGGCACGGAACGGGCGTCTTACGAATTCGCCAACAAAAATCTTCTGCAAAAAGCGAAAGCCCGCCCTGATCTGGTACGCGAAGTCGTGAACAAGGTTCGCCGAGATGGCTTACTCTCGGCCGTTACAGCCGTTCGTGGTCGTCTCGATCAGCCGAACGCTTTGGGTTACAGCAGCGCTGGAACAATCGTTGGCGTGGGGGAAGGCATTACCGATCTCCACGTGGGAGATCGCGTTGCCTGTGCCGGAGCTAACTACGCCGTTCATGCCGAGTTTGCCTGTGTTCCGCGTTTGCTGGTCGCCCGGATGCCGCGCCTTTCAGCGGTGAGTTTTGACGAAGCGGCATTCACGACCGTAGGTGCAGTGGCTCTGCACGGCGTTCGCATGGCGGAGGCGAAGCTCGGCGACGTCGTCGCGGTCATCGGTCTTGGTCTTCTCGGTCAATTGACGGCGCAGATACTCAAAGCGGCGGGCTGCCGCGTGCTGGGAATGGATATTGCTCCTGAGCGCGCCGAACTCGCTTTGCGCCTGGGTGCAGATGACGTCAGCATATCGAGCGACGGCTTGCGCGCTCTGTGCCTGCAGCACTCTGGCGGTCACGGCGCCGACGCGGTTCTAATCACTGCCGAAACCCCTAGCAGCGAACCTGTCGAGTTGGCTGGAGAAGTCGCACGCGACCGAGCTGTGGTGGTTGCGGTCGGAACCGTAGGCATGGATATCCAACGCAAACTCTACTTTGAAAAAGAGTTGGATTTTCGCGTTTCGCGCTCCTACGGGCCCGGCCGTTACGATTCCGCGTATGAGCAGAAAGGCCGCGATTATCCCATCGGCTATGTGCGTTGGACCGAAACGCGAAACATGGAAGCGTTTCTCCAACTTCTGTCAGAAGGCAAGCTCAATGTGAAATCCCTCATCACTCATCGTTTCCCTATCGAACGTGCCCAGGGCGCCTATGACTTAATTACTCGAAGGGTGGGCCACCCGTCCCTTGGCGTGTTGATTACCTATCCCGAACATGCTGAAGCGAGCCACGAAATTCAATTGTCTGGGAAGGGAAGGACACCGCGAGCCGGCGAGAAATCAATGGCGATCGGAGTTCTCGGCGCGGGTAATTTTGCCATGACTACACTACTGCCGGCGATCAAGCAGATTCGCGGGGCGCAGTTGGTCGGGGTTTGTGCCGCTAATGGCTCGCACGCGCGTCACGCCGCAGAGAAGTTTGGCTTCCGATATTGCGCGACAGAAGAACAGAAAATTCTCCACGACCCGGAGATCAACACGGTTGTGATTGCTACCCCGCACCACTTGCATGCGAGCCAGATATTGGCCGCGCTCGAAGCCGGCAAGCATGTCTTTTGTGAGAAGCCGCTTTGCCTGAACGAAATCGACCTTGCGGAAATTGTTCACGCCTATGGAAGCCGCATCCCTGGTCGCGACCCCTTGCTGATGGTTGGCTTCAACCGTCGATTTGCTCCGATGGCTGTAAAGATGAAAGCGTTTCTCAAACCAATCCAAGAGCCGCTGGCGTTGCACTATCGCATCAACGCCGGTTTTGTCGCGCGCGATCACTGGGTCAACGATCCGGAACAGGGCGGCGGCCGGGTTCTCGGCGAGGTTTGCCATTTTGTTGACTTCCTGATTTTTCTGGCCGGCGCTCTGCCAATCGAAGGGCAGACGCGCAGCTTGGATAGCCTCGAACAACCCTCCGACGACAATGTCATCATTTCGCTACGATTTGCGAACGGATCGCAGGGCACGATCAGTTATCTCGCGAACGGCGACCGATCCTACTCCAAGGAGCGAGTAGAAGTTTTCGGTGGAGGCGCCGTTGCCGTGCTGGAAGACTTTCGACGTCTCGATCTTGTGCGGCACGGTAGCAAACAGACATTTCGCTCACGTTTCCGTCAAGACAAAGGGCATCGCAGCGAGCTGGAGGCATTTGCCGCGGCGGTTTGTGGCCGAGGCGAGCTTCCAATTCCGTTCGATGAAATTGTTGCGACGACGCTTACGACCTTGCGCGCCGTTGAGTCGCGTTCGTCGTGTCAGGCGATCGAACTGGATGCAGCCGATTTTATAAAATCCAACTCGCGATTGGGCCGCGCTGCTTCCTAATTCAAAACCAAGTCTTTGACCAGGATCGCCATCTCCTTATTATTGTCGCTGAAGTTGAGATCGGGCCGAAACCCCCTTCCATGGCTGGTTTCGAGGCCGAGCGCCATCATAAATAAACGAAGTTTCGGGGCTGCCCGGAGCGCCCGATTGCCTGTATCTGTAGTATTTGCCAGTGGTTGCCGGATGGTTGCAAACCGTTGCGACAGTTGCAGGAATTATCAGTCTTGACCCGGCGCTTCTCAACGGTTACATTACCAGCAGTTGTTACGGATTTCGTGAGCAGGTTCCCCTCCTGATGGTCACCGATATCCAGTAATTCCCCCCAAGTAAAACGACTTCCCCCAAGCTTTAAAAAACGTAGGGAGAAAAATGATCAAATTAACCCAGAAGTGGTGGGGTGTAGTTGCAGTGGCGCTATTGTGTTTTGCGCCGTCCGCTTTTGCCAATAGCAATTTGACCATGACCGGTGCGGGAAACAACGTCATGGATGGTGTGTACGTCGGTCCTTATTACGCGACGGTCAACGGGGTCGCGAATTCGCCGGTTATCTGCGATGACTTCGCCGACGAAAGCTATATCGGCAGTTCCTGGAATTTCACAACTAACAACTTTTCAACTCTAGGCAGCGCATTATGGGGCAACCAGACCCAGAATTATGAGGCAGCGGCCTGGCTGACTCTCCAGATGCTCTCCTTGAACGGCAACCCGAACAATGCTACGCAGGTGGGATATCTTTCATTCGCCATCTGGTCGTTGTTTGACAAGAGCGCTCTCAACGGTCTGAACTCGACGCAGTTGGCGGGCGTGGACAGTTGGCTGAGCAAGGTTCCGTCGAACTTGACGCCCAGTGAATTCGCCAACTTTGTTATATTGACGCCGCAAGGCTGCAAGAATGGTCCAGGCTCTTGCCCAGGTCAGGAATTCCTGATGATGGTGCCCGAGGGCGGCGCAGCAGCGCTGTACTTGCTCTTCGCGGGACTGTCATGCTTTGGCGCCATGCTTTTACGGCGTCGGCGACAGGCGCCATCGGCAAGCTCAAGCATGGCATAATTGCTGGCGCACACGACGAAGACCCTCCCCCATTTATTTCGTCGGTCACTCTACTGGTGGCTCGACGGCGCTGGCGCGCTCTGCTCCTCCGCTAATCGGTCGATCGTTTCCCTGGGCAGATCCTGCAGCAGTTTCAGAAAAACTCCGTTGGTCCAGCCGAAGCCAACCACATTGGCTTGATATCCCGCGCTCACCTGCACGTCCGATGACCGCGTCACCACGTTGTATTTCTCCCGGATGGTTCCTTCTCTCTTGAAGTTCTGCGCCACCGTGGACAGAAATTCGTACGAGATTCGATTCGCATCGTCGGCGAAACCGTATCGGCGCAGACCTTCCACTGCCAGTAATTGAAGGGGGGCCCACCCATATGGATAATCCCACTGTCCGCCGGTTTCATTCGGGCTCGTGGCCAGCCCTCCTGGCTGCTCGAAAACTTTGACGCTCCGGGCAACAGCTTTCGCTTGCTCAGGACTGGCCAGCCCCGCCCACAGCGGATAAAACGTGGTCAGGTATTCGTACGTCGATCGAGTTCCACTGCGTAGGTCGTAGTCAAAGAACAGTCCTCGCCGATTGTCCCAAAGATATTTGTCGATTAGCTTCTTGCGTTGCTCCGCTCGCTGTTTCCAATGCGTGGCTTCGGCACCATTGCCTAGTAGGCGGCTGATTTCTTCCAGATCCTTCTCCGTCTTATACAGGAGACTGTTGAGGCAGACCGGAGCAAAGTGATGAGTGGCTGCGCCGTAGGGTCCGAAGCGGAAAGAAATATCAAACCCCGATTCGCGCATGCTGCGATCTCCCTTGTAGTAATCAGCGCTTAACAGCACCGTGGCGGCGGAGTCGCATCCGGGGTGGGGCATGGTTTCGGCAGCGTCGCAGACTTGCACGCTGTAATCAGGGCCGGCGGCTTGCGCTTGCGCGTCTTTCACCGCTACGTAACTTCGCGCCAGATCAGGACGAATAACAAAGTAGCCCGCAACCTTGCGATGGAGCCCGGCTTCATCCTGCTCACTTTCGGCGGCTGGCCCGTCGCCAAAATCGTAATAGCGAGAGAGCCCGGTTGAGCCTGCCAAGTGGGGCTCGCGCGTCCACATTTCATAGTCCCGCACAGCGAATTCGTAGGCGCGAGCCAGCCATTTTTTGTCCTCGTGCCCCGCAGTTTTGTCCGCGTTATAAACCTCCATGATCATGGATGTCAGAAAGGGTGGCTGAGAGCGGGTCAGATAATAGGTGCGGTTGGCGTTTAAGATCGTCCCGTAGTGCTCGATTTCAAAGAAAAAGTTTTCCACCATTCCACGTGCCAGGTCGATTCGCCGATCATGCACAAGGCCCAGAATAATAAAAAAACTGTCCCAACCGTACATTTCGTTGAAACGCCCGCCGGGTACAACGTAACTATATGGAAGGAACAGCAGCCCTTGCGGCGAGATCGCAGCGACGTCGGCTTGCCCCGGATGTCGAATGATCATCGGCAGGTGTTGAACGTGTATCTTGCAGGTTAGCTTGAGTTGCTTTACAGAATCAGGCTCGGGAAAGCTCGCCGGTAAATACAGCACGGCGGCTTCGGGCAACTTTGGATCCACGACGCTGTCGCATCGGGTCATAGAGCGGGTAAGCACGTCCCAGTTCGAATTGATGTATTGCAGGACCGGAGCCAAGCCGGAATCCGCTGATGCGGAGGCTCTCCCGGGCAGGTGTAGGAAGACAAATACGGATAGCGAGAGGATGACAGAGATACAAGTCGAATTCAGAAAACGCCGTCGCAACATGGCCGTCGAATCCTTTGGTGATTAAGACTACATCGCTCCCCAGTCATTGGAAAAACTAGCCCCCCGGCTCTGGACACGACCGCGCCAACCACGCGGCTAATGCCGCAACGATGGCCGAATCCGACAACCGCAGGCCCTAATAATTTCCTCCCTCCGGGCCTGGTTTAAGCTACCATTGCAGGGGCGAATTTGATGGAACGGGACCCTAGAATTAAGCCAGACGCGATAGGAAACGACGCTGCTGGCGTACGCACGCCTTCAGAGGGAGGCAGTTCCTCGTCCGGCGCGAATCTTCCCTCCGATGCCCCAACCTTCGTAGATTATTCACCTGACGCCGCAACTGTGGTTGACCTTTCTCTGGGATCTCCGGGTCTCGCGCCAAAAGCGAAAAGACGTCCGTCCATCGTATATCCGTACCAAGCCACATTGGAACCGGGCATGGTCCTCGCCCAGAGGTATGAGATCGTCGAGATTTTGGGGCAAGGCGGCATGGGCGCGGTTTACAAGGCGACCGACCGTGAACTGAATCGCACCGTGGCGATCAAAGTAATCAGGCCCGACCTGGCTCGCGACCAGGGCATCGTCGATCGCTTCAAACAGGAACTTTTGCTGGCTCATCAGGTGACGCACCGCAACGTCATCCGCATTTACGACCTCAGCGAAGCAGATGGAATGAAGTTCATCACCATGGAGTACGTCGAAGGCGAAAATCTGCTGACCCTCCTCCATGAGAAAAAGAAATTCGCGCCCGAAGAAGCCGTGGAAATCATGCTGCAGGTTTGCCGCGCCTTGGAAGCGGCGCACACGGTGGGCGTGATCCATCGCGATTTGAAACCGCAGAATATTATGCGCGATAAGACGGGCCGGATTCTGGTGATGGATTTTGGCTTGGCGCGCACGCTCGAAGGCGACGGCATGACCCAAAGCGGAGCTTTGGTGGGGACGATGGAATATATGTCCCCGGAGCAGGCGCTCGGGAAGCCTCTGGATCAACGCTCGGACATTTTCGCGCTTGGACTCATCTTTTACGAAATGCTCACTGGGCAGATGCCGTTTAAGGCGGATAGTACAATCGCCAGCCTGATTCGGCGCACCCAGGAGCAGGTCGCACCAGTATCCGATCACGACGCCACGATCCCACGGTCGGTGAGCAGTATCGTTCACAAGTGCCTGGAGCGTCAGCTCGAGTTGCGCTACTCAACCGCTGCTGAACTTTTGGCTGATTTGGAAACCTGGCAGGGTAAGCGCGCCGGTGCGACGCTGAGCTTCGAGCCCAAGATAGGTCCGTGGGGCCGGACGATCCCGTGGCCATCGATTACTGCGGGCTTAATCGTAGTGGTGCTCGCGATTGCGGGATACCGATTCCGCGACAATCTGTTCTCCTCGTCTCCGGCGCGAACCAACGCGGGTCCGGCTATTTCGCTCGCGATCCTGCCGTTTCGGAACGCCTCCGGTGATCCGAGTTTCGACTGGTTGGGTTCGAGCCTGGCGGAGATGTTGAGCACGGATGTAGGACAGTCCCCAAAATTGCATACTGTGAGCCCCGACCGTTTGCACCAGATATTCACGGACCTGCGCATTTCACCGACGACCTCGCTGGATCCGACGGTCATTCACCGCGTCGCCGATTTCAGCACCGCCGACCGCGTGGTTTGGGGACAGTACGCGAAGTTCGGCGACCAGATTCGGATTGACGCCACTATGCAAGACATCAAGAGTGGCAACACGGTTACGCTCAAGGCGGACATTCCCAGCGAGAAAGATATCCCGGGTGCGATCGATCGCCTGGCCGATTCCATCAGACAAAAACTTGCGCTTTCGGATGATGTTCTGAAGGAGTTGAAAGCGAGCTCGTTCAAAACGACTTCACAATCTGTGGATGCCTTGCGCGACTACAACCAAGGCGTCGGCTTCCAGAGGGATGGGAAAAACCTGGAAGCGCAAAAGCAATTCGAAGCCGCGACCAAAGCGGACCCCAACTTCGCGCTGGCGTTTTCCAGACTGGCGCAGACTTACAGCATTCTGGGCTACGATAACGAAGCCGAGCAGTCCGCCCAAAAAGCGGTTCTGCTCAGCCAAAACCTTCCTGGCGCAGAAAAGTATTTGATCTCTGCTATTCATTCTCAGGTGGTCAAGAACTATCCAGAAGCGATCAAGGCGTACGAAAATCTCGCGAAAGCTTCGCCCGATAACTCGGACGTGGAATCCGCCTTGGCGAGCTTATACAAAGAGTCCGGCAACCTGCCGAAAGCCCGGGAATACTATCAGAAGCTCTTAACCACGAACCCGAAGGATGTTGCCGCAACTCTCGAACTCGGGCGCGTCGCCCTCAAGAGCGGCGACCCGCAGGGCAGCCTCGACCCGCTAAGCCGCGCTCACACCATGGCCATCCAGGTAGACAATCAGGAACAGGAAGCCGCCAGCCTGCACTTCATGGCCGTGGCATACGCGATGTTGAGCAAGCCTGAAGAAAGCGTGCGCAATGAGGAGGAAGCATTGGCTATCTGGCGGCGCATTGGTCAGAAGCGTGGCCTCGCGCTCAGCCTGAATGAGATGGCGATGGTCCAAGCTTTACTGGGCAAGCCTAAAGATGCGCTGGCCAACTTCCAACAGGCGCTCGAGGTTCGGCGTGAAATCGGCGACAAACGTGGCCTGGGCGATACTCTGATCGACTTGGGCAATTTCTACAATGACCGTGGCGACCATGATCAGGCTTTGAAAATGTACAAGGAAGCCTTGCAATTGCAGCGCGACCTCGGCAACGAAAGTTTGCAGGCCATTTGCCTGAACAACATCGGCACTGTGTATTCGGAAACAGGCCAATACGAGGATTCGCTCACCTACTATCAGCAGGCGCTCGAGTTGCGTGAAAAATCGAAGGAGCCACGCGACATCGTAGAGGCCGTCCACAATCTCGGCGAGACTTCAGCCCAAATGGGCCAGTACGATCAGGCTATTTCGTATTACCTGAAGGCGTTGGATTTGCGCCGCAGCATGGACGACCCACGTGGCGCTGCGATTGAGTCTTACAGTCTGGGCACGCTGTTTGATTATCAGGGGCGCTTCGGGGCAGCCATTAATTCGAAGCAGGAAGCGCTCAAAAATTTCCGCGATATCAAAGACCGAACTTCCTGGATGGCCAAGATGCTGGACGGTGTGGGGGAAGCCCTCATCCTCGCGGGGCGCGGCGAAGAGGCCAAGGATTATCTGGACCAGGGACTCAGCCTCGCACGCGAATTGAAGACCGACGGCGTGATAGCGGAGGCATTAGGATTTCAGGGCGATGCGTTTTTCTATCGCGGAGATTTAAAATCCGCGCGCGCTTCGTACGTGCAGGCGCTACAGGCTGCTGAACAGAGCAAAGAGCCGAACACTATTCTGCTCGCGAAGGCAAACCTGGCGAAAGTCGATGTGAGGGAAAAACGCAGTCAGGCGGCCATTTCCAGCCTTCGATCGTTGATCCAGCAGGCTGACGAACTAGGGTTGAAGTACACCTCGGTAGAGTCCTCGATCTTCATGGCCGAAGCTATGATGCAAACTCTTGACTACGCCCACGCGCGCCAGGAACTGGGACGGGCCCTGCTGCTTTCAGACAAACTCGGAATGCAGCCGCTGAGCGCTCGGGCGCATTATCTGTTAGCGACGATCGACCAAAATTCCGGCAGCAGCAGCGATGCCAATGACAATTATCGCGAGGCGCTCCGTCTGCTCGACGGGATGCAGATGGATTCCGGAGCGGAAAACCTGCTGCAACGCGCGGACCTCAAAGCCATGTATGAGGAGTGCGTCCGAGCGACAAAAACCATCAGCAACTGAAATCATGCGGCGGGCAAGCTTTCGAGCTGGCGTGGCCGTACCTCATCTACAACGCGATCCCGTATTTGGCCGCCAAGAAGACTCGAAGCTTCGGCGGCGCGGCCTGCGCTATTTCTTGCCAAGTCGAAATTCTCAGTTTGGTCCGCAATTCAACCGGCTTCACACACTTCATAACGGCGTACCAGGCATGAGCCAGGTCCGGCCTGCGGGCATCGACTAGAACGCAGAATGAACATTGCAATGCATAAGCCGCGAGCACATTTCGGACAAGCTGGTAGGAAAGATAACGGTCGTCGATTTGAGGCAGTTGCTGCCCATCGAAGACTTCCGAGAAATCGCGATATGCCATGAGAACTTTTTTCTCGGCACTCTGGAAGTCACTCTCGGTGAGTTTCGCTTCGACCAACAGATCCCCCAGTCGCAGATCGACTTCCGTGCGATCAAATCGTCCATTAGCCAGGGGGACACGAGCCTTGTAGCCGAAACACGCGGATGCGCCCGGCTCTGCGCCCAGTAGCGCCGCAAGCCTGCCATCGCGTTTCACGGTAGGATGGCAAAAGATGTTCATCAGCAGAGCATCGGAACTCGTGCTGGAGTCAAGCTCCATCCAACGTCTCTCGGTGTTGGGCAGGGATTGTCGGCCTCGAGTGTGAACTTTTGCCAGGCGCCTTAGCCACTCCGGATCTGCTTTTATCGCTTGATAACTTCCTTGCAAAAAATTCCCGTGCCGCGAGTCGTCTGCATAAGGTAAAAAGCACACGTTCGGAGCTTCGCCGTAGCTCAGACAATGAGGTAGTCCTTCAGCCTGCGCGTATTTCTGGGCACGCTCGGCTAGATCGCGGCGAAGGGAGATAGCACGATTCATGCAGATTCCTTTTTGAACTAGCGCTTCCGCAACTGCTTCCACACCTGCACAAGAATCTGGATTTGCCGCGGAGTTGGAAGTCGGCTGTACACCAGTCGGCAATCGCCGTAGGCTCGCTCGTAAAAGTCCCTGACCGCGGACGGGCTGAGGCGCGCAAGGTTGCGACGGAGCTCCTTCAGTTGTTCCTCGCTCAATATCTCCGCTTTTCCCCGATCCGGGCGCCTTGCCATGGCGAATGAATGGTATCAGATTCGTATTTTGTTCGCCATTTGTCGGATCCTTAACTAGTGGACTGCACACCAGCGCCGCTTCCTAAGCTATGATTCAGGTTCGCGTTTATCGATTGTTTCTTGGTTTGTTGAATGGGGGGAACGTCATCCATGTGCGTACGTTTGACCGTCGTCTGCCTGCTGGTTGCTTCGCTTGCGGTGTCTGCTTATGCGCAGACTGGTACTGCGGAGGGGCTTGCAATTCCGGCAACTACGTCGGCGATCAATTCTGCTACGCCGCTCTCGCAGCGCGTCGTGGCTTACGACATGGACGCGAAGTACAACGCCAAGGCGCATTCTCTAGACGCAAGTGAAACACTTACCTATCACAATCTCACCGGGCAGCCGCTCGATACTTTTCCCTTTCATCTTTATTTGAACGCGTTTCAACCTATTTCTACGTGGGTGCGGGAAGGGAAGCGTGAGGCAACGCGCGGGCAGGATTTTGAAAAGTGGGATCCCAAGAGCTTCGGATCGGAAGAAATTAAAAGTTTTGAAGTCGTGGGGCAAGGCGATTTCACCAACCAACTGCAATTCGTTCATCCTGACGACGACAACAACGACGACCGCACCGTTATGCAAGTGCATTTACCCAAGCCGATTCCGCCGGATGGGTATGTGCAGTTCAAAATAAAGTTTCACGATCAATTTCCGGAGACGCTGGAGCGTACGGGTTGGAATCGGGACTTCGTTCTCGGCGGCCAGTGGTTCCCCAAGGTTGGTGTTTGGTGGCATGGCGCATGGAACTGCCATCAGTTCCACGCCTACACGGAGTTCTTTGCCGACTTCGGAGTTTATGACGTGAAGCTGACGGTGCCGCAGTACGAAGTGGTTGGAGCGAGCGGGATCGAAGTTGGCAGCGTGAACAATCCCGATGGCACGAAGACGGTCGCGTACCATGGCGATGACATTCACGATTTCGCGTGGACGGCGAGTCCACATTACTTGATTTATAACGACACGTTTCAGAGCAGTATGGGCACGGTGAAGCTGCGGATCATGATGCAGCCCGCGCATTGGGGGCAGGCCGAACGTCATGCGCTGATTGCTAAACAGACCATGGAACGTTTTGATCGCTGGTACGGGCCATATCCCTATAAGACGCTCACCATTGTGGATCCGGAGCCAGGATCGCAAGCGTTCGGCATGGAATATCCGACATTCATTACGGCAGGCAGCAGTTGGCTCATGCCCCAGGGCTTGCTTCTCCCCGAGGGGGTAGTCGAGCACGAATTCGGACATCAGTACTGGTACGGCATGGTCGCAACCAATGAGTTCGAAGATGCGTGGATGGATGAGGGAATCAACCAATACACCGAAGCGAAAGTCATGGATTCTATTTTTGGCCCGTCTACCTCAACCATCAATTTGTGGGGCATCACTGCCGGGGAAGAAAACCAGGACAGGCTCTTCTATGAAAGTGTGGCCGCGCTTGATCCCATCGCAAAAAATGGCTGGCAGTATGCCGATAACAATTCTTATGGCGGAATCACGTACGGCAAAACGGCACTGATCTTGCTCACGCTTGAAAACGTGATCGGCGAGGATACGATGCGGCAGGCCATGCATACATATTTCTTGCGCTACCGCTTCACCCATCCCACGAAAGAAGATTTCCTGAAGACCATTGAAGAAGTTTCCGGCAAGGACCTGCGCTGGTATTTCAATCAGGCGATCTATGGCACGCAGGTTTTGGACTTTGAAGTGTTGAAGATCAGTTCGGTGCCGGTCGAATGGTACAAAGAGGACCTTCAAGAGAAACCAGGCGTGACGGAATACATGGATAACGTGTGGATTCACCGCAAAGAGGATTTCGTGATTCCGGTGGACGTTGAGATCAAGTTCGATAATGGCGACAAAGTTCGGGAGCATTGGGATGGGCAAGACCGATGGGTGAGATATGCGTATCAGAAGAAAGCGAAGATAGAGTCAGTGGAAGTCGATCCCGATCACAAGATTTATTTCGATCGCAACAACTTTAATAACAGCCGAACCGAGGAAGCGAACAGCGCACCGGCACGCAAGCTGGCAAACTACTGGATGTGCGTGAGCCAGTTCTTTGCGCAAATGCTTGCCTGGTGGCTGGTGTAAGAGGATTGGTTTAAGAGGACATCGATGAACGAGAACGTGAACCTGGTCTTCGCGAGCGCTGCCATCGCACGGCGCAACAAGCGGTATATCGTGTGGTTTTATCTGCTGAATCTGGTATTTGCCCACTTCGGAGCGAGCGCCTTCAGCGACGCTGCGCACAACATTCTCGATCACAGCCTCTACGCCGACAAACTGCTTCACGGATTCAACCTGGGGGTGTTCACCGAACTGCTGACGCGTCCCGAGTTTGGCGCGATGCCCAGCGCAACTCATCCCGCGATCATGTTCGCGGTTGTGTTCTTCCTTGCTAGCTTGGTGTTCATGCCGGGAGTGTTGCTCGGCTACGCCTCGGACCATCGGCTTCCGCGCGATGAGTTTTTTCGGGCCTGTGGACGTAATGTCTGGAGATTCGTGCGGTTGTTCCTATTCTTCGCAATCATCGCCGGTATCGTCGCTGGAGTTTTATTCGGAGGGCTGAACGCGCTAGTCACCGCCGCGGACAAGACTTCCAACGAAAGGCTACCGTTCTTTACGCAACTTGTCGGCACTGTGATTATCCTGCTCCTGCTGACGATCATCCGCATATGGTTTGATCTGGCTCAGACTGAAGTCGTCTTGCGCGATCAGCCGGCTGTGCGTAAGGCGATTGCAGCTGGATTTCGCAGGACACGGCGCAATCTTGGGCGACTACTGGGGAGCTATGTTGTGATCGCAATCGTGGCGCTCGCTATTCTGGTGGCTGGAATCTTGCTGTGGTATGCGATTGTGCCGCCGGCCAGTGTTCTAGGCGCGTTCATCGTCGGCCAAGCGATGATGCTTCTGCTGCTGGCCATGCGATTCTGGCAGCGGGCTACGGCAGTCGCGTTCTATGTGCGTGAGATGAACCAACCGGTCGTCGAAGATGTACGGGCGATTCCGACCTTCGCGGCATCGATGGCTCCTTAACGCAAACCCAGACTGCGAACGCTCAAGATATCCGTTGTTCATCGGTTTTTCAGACAGTGTTGCCAAACCCACACACTGTCGGTAATGTGACACCATCCCACCTAAGTCCCGCATCGCTAACTTCTTCAAAAACAACCGCGTAAGTATTGGTCTGCGAGCTGCTATTTCGTGTGGCGTAAGCGCACGACGGGAGCAAACACATGCAGACCTTAACGACATTGATCACAGTAACTGCGGGAATGGCCTTTTCGCTGGCAGTCGCAATTCTGGTGGAAGAGTGGATTTTCGGAAAAGTATTCGTCCTGTTCTTTTCGCATCAGGCAGCGCGGGTTAAATCGGGTCAGGAGCGCTAACGCGCGTCAGGAGGAAATATGTTGTTCCTAAAATATTTGCTGTTGTGGGGCGGCGTTGGGATGATCGCAGTCGCCGCTGCAATTCTGGCTTACGACATTTATCTGGAAATGAAATATCGGCAGGCGCTTGCCCTCGGCGGCGTAGCGCTTTTGCCGCCGGTTCCTCAGATGCGCTGGCGAATCTCTCTGGCGCTAGCACTGCTTGCGTGGGGGCCGATCATACTCTCGCTGGGAATCGTGGTTGTGCCCAGCGGGATGGCTGCGGTTCGGATTAGCCAGACCAGTGGTACGTTGCCGGGCGAGCTGTATCCTGGTGCGCACTTGGTGGTGCCGCTCACCGAGAATATCGTGCTCTTTGATACCCGCGATCAGCTGTTTACCACTGGCGTGATGGAAAATGCCATTGCCGCTAAAGGCGTAAAGTCGGAGCCTTTGAATGTGCAGGCAAAAGAGGGGCTTACTCTCGGCCTGTCGATTACGGTGCGGTACCGGCTCGATCCGAAGCATTTGGATTACATCCAGAGCAACCTGCCTCAGCCGGTGGAAAAAGAAATTGTCCCCGCGGTGGTGGCCAGCGCATGGCGCGAATTGGTGCCCAACTACACGGTTCGAGAAGTGTTCGCAGCGAAGCGCGAGGAAGTTCGCAAGCGCGCGTCGGACGTGATCACGCGGAAACTAGCTGCGGATGGAATCATCGTGAAAGAAGTGATGCTGCGCGATATCCAACTGCCGCCCGAGTATGCGAAGGGATTGGAAAGTCTGCTGCTCAAGGAACAAGAGAGCGATCGCATGGCGGTGCAGACCGACATCCAGCAGAAAGAGGTGAGGATCGCCGAACTGGAAGCTGAAGCCACAAAAGCGCGGCAGGTCAAGCAGGCTGAGGGAGAAGCGCAAGTGCGCGTGCTGCAGGCGAAGAGCGAGGCTGACGCCATGCAATACACTCTGCCGCTCAAACAAAAACAGATTGAACAATCGAAGCTGGAAGCGGAGGCGCGCAAGGAAACCACGGTGAAAAACGCTGAAGCACAGGCGGAGGCTAAGGTGATCGACAGCAAGGCTGAGATGGAGCGGCGCAAGTTGCTGGCGGACGCGGAGGCGGATCGCATCCGCGTGACCGCTGCGGCGGACGCGGTACGCATGCAGAGTGAAGGCGCTATTCTGAAGCAGAATCCGCTGCTGATTAACAAGATCGTGGCCGAACGGCTGTCCGACAAGCTGCAAATTATGATGGTTCCGGCGGACGGCAAATTCTTCTTTGCCAACGACGTGTTGCGCAGCATGAGCGTCGCAAACCACGCCAGCCAGGCCGAAGAACCGGATGAGCAGCCGAAATAGACCTCTGACAGCACGCGCAAATGGTGGCGCTATATTTCCAGGGAGTGGTGTCTACAAACAGTACAGGGCCTTATGTCGAGCACCAATGACAATGCGGTTTATAATGCGCGCATCCTGCACATGGTTGCTTCGTCATCACGGTTGCGGCGTGTTGCGTTGTTTGTCGCGCTGATGATGACGTCTGCACCGATCGTTTTCGCGAGCGACTGGCGCATACCTGAAGAGCAATTGGCACGAAAAATTGCGGCCGCTACGGGCCCTGGAGCCGTGGCACTGGAAGTGGCGAACAATTCTTCGCTGAGCCACAATGACGCTGAAGAGATTCGCCGAGGCCTTACGAGTGAGCTGGCTGCTCTCGGAGCGCGTTTAGTAAATCCAGAGCAAGCCGCTGCCACGGTCCAGGTTACCCTTTCCGAAAATTTGCAAGACTACGTTTGGGTCGCAGAGATTCGTCAGGGGAACAACGAACTTTCTGTCGCCATGGTTACCACGGCCCGGCCGGCCTCAGTCGTCGTCGAGCATCCGGCGATTGCGGTGACGATTCGCAAAACGCTCCTGTGGACAGACGAGAACCGCATCTTGGATGTTGCGTTGCTGAACGGCAACCCACAGCACATGATTGTCCTTGAGTCGGAAAGCGTCATGCTACTTAAATTCCAGGATGCCCGCTGGCAGCAAGAACAATCTCTCGCGGTATCACACGCACGTCCCTGGCCGCGTGATTTGCGGGGCCGATTGATTTTGCGGAGCGATCACCTATTCGATACGTATTTGCCTGGAGTTTTCTGCCGAACTTCCACGACCGCCGCGCTGACTCTGAGCTGCTATGAAAGCGACGATCCCTGGCCTTTGGGGACAGGCGAGTCCCGATTGAGCGCGTTCTTCGCAACAACGAGAAATTTCTTTACCGGGGCGCTGTCGCCGGGCATCGGGAAACAAACCACGATGAAAGCGTTTTATTCCGCAGCCATGTTGCCAAGGGATAAGTACATGCTATGGGTTTTCTCCACCGTCGACGGTGAGGTGCATTTGCTCGATGGAATCTCCGATCAGACCCAGCCTAAATTAGGGTGGGGAAGCGACATTGCCAGTGTGCACAGCAATTGCGGAATGGGATGGCAAGTACTGGTCACTATTGAGCAAGACGGAGCGAGCGACACGATCAAAGCTTTCGAAATTGTCGATCGCGCATCCACGGTTGTGAGTCAGCCCGCGGAGTTTAGCGGAACCATCACGGCGCTGTGGGCCGACGCGGACGGCACAGGCGCGATCGCAGTTTCGCAGAATTCGGAAACCGGGAGATATGAGGCTTACCGCATTTCCATTGCTTGTAGTCAGTAGTCTGTTGTGGGCGACTGGCCCAACTGCCACGCGACCGCATTATGGCGGGACTCTGCATCTCGCAATGCGGGCTGCGCCCACATCTCTCGACCCTGCCGATTCGAGCCAGCCGGGGTTCGGATTCCGCAATGTTTCGAGTCTGATGTTTGAAACTCTGGTTTCGTTGGACGAGCGCGGGGAGCCCCAACCAGCATTGGCGAGTTCGTGGCACGTGGAACCTGGCAGTCAGCGTTGGCAGTTTTTCTTGCGTCGGGGAATTACATTTCAGGATGGCACGCCGGTCACCCCGGAGGTAGTTGCCGCTTCGTTGCGCAGAACAAATCCAACCTGGAAAGTGTTTTCTGAAGGAGAAGCTGTCGTCATTGAGCGTGACTCCGCCGCTCCTAATCTTCCTGCGGAGCTGAGTTTGCCGCGCAACAGCATTGTAAAGCGCGACGGCGGAAAGATCTCCGGCACTGGAGCTTTTGCGGTTTCGCTGTGGGATCCGGGGAAAAAGCTTTTTCTAACCGCGAGCGACGACTATTGGGGTGGCCGAGCGTTTCTGGACGCAATCGAAATTGAAATGGGGAAGAGCTTTCGCGAGCAGATGATCTCGTTGGATTTGGGGAAAGCGCAAGTTATAGAAGTCGCTCCGGAACAGGCGCACCGAGTTGCCGCAGAAGGCCGCCGCATCGACAGTTCGGCTCCGGTAGAACTCATCGCGCTGTTGTTCAGCCTTGAGCCGCAATCATCCGATGACGTACGACAGCGTCAAGCGCTTGCCCTGAGCATCGACCGCGAGTCGTTGAATACGGTCGTGTTGCAAGGTGGAGCAGAGCTCGCAGGCAGCCTTCTGCCAAATTGGTTGACGGGTTATGCCTTTCTTTTTCCCTCGGCAATCGACCTGGAGCTCGCGCGGCAGATCCGCGGCGAAATTCCGCACACAACATCCTGGAGCCTGGCTTATGACCCGGCTGATCCCGCGGCGCGCGTGATCGCTGAGAGAGTCGTGCTCAATGCCCGCGATGCAGGCCTTGGAATGCAGATAACAAGCGCGAGCAGCGCCGATCTCCGGATCGTCCGAGTTCCATTAGTCTCGCTCGATGGCCAAATCGCGCTCAGGGAAGTGGCGGCGAGGCTTGGATTTTCATCATCCAGGTTCGTTTCCGGTTCCATCGATGATCTGTACAACGTCGAAAACAAACTACTGCAATCACAACGTGTAATTCCTTTGCTGCACCTGCGAACGGCCTACGCGGTGTCGAATGACGTGAAGAACTGGAGGACAGCTCGCGACGGAAGTTGGCGTGTGACCGACACCTGGCTTACCGCAGAGAAACCATGATGCTTCGGCGCAAACTTTTCGCCGTGTTCGCCATCACCGTTCTGGTCTCGGTGACGGCGGTAGCCTGGAGCATTTCGTTGTTGGCGCGGAGAGCTTTCGAAAAAGCAAATGAATTGCGCACAGTGGCGTTGGTTGGACAATTCCGCCGCGAGTTTAATCGTCGAGGCGAGGAAGTCGCGCGCCGTGTGGACACGATCGCAGCGAGTGAGGCAGCTACTCGCATGGCTCTGGCGTTGAGCCACAGTTCGCCCGACTATAGCGAATACCTCAACGAAGCCCGAACGATTGCAGAGAGTCAACAACTGGATTTTCTGGAGTTCGTCGACGGCCAAGGAACAGTCATATCTTCTGCACAATGGCCGGGCAAACTTGGCTACAAGGAAACTGCTGTAACTGTTTCCGAAATTCCCAACAGCGCCTTCTTAAAGCAGGAAGAATTGCCGGATGGAGCGGGCTTAGGGCTGTTTGCGATAAGAGAAGCAAATCTTTCCGAGAAACCGCTTTTCGTAATCGGTGGACGCCGTATTGATAAGGAATTCCTTGCAAGCCTCGAGCTTCCTGCAGAAACGCGAGCCATGTTCTACCAAAATCTGGGAACAGGTTTTTCTCCTCAATTCCTGATCGGCGCTGCGGGCGCGGTGCAGCAGGCAGATCGAATCGCACCCATTATTCAACAACTTCAGCGACAGTCGCGAGACACAACGACGCTGTTGCGTTGGTCGTCCAACCCGGCAGATGACGAAATCATCGACGCCTTTCCGCTCACCGGGCAGGATAAGAAATTGTTAGGTGTCCTGCTGATCGGGAATTCGCGCCGTCCATACGTCGAGCTTCGTCAGCAGATCCGCTCGGTCGCATTGTTGTGCGGGGGCGGCGGCATTTTGTTGGCTATCCTGCTCAGCGGGTGGGCGGCGGCTCGGGTCACGCGCCCGGTGGAACAACTTGCGCAGGCGGCTCGAGAGGTCGCTTCCGGCAACTGGAAAGCGAAAGCGAATGTTACGTCGTCCGATGAATTGGGTGAGCTGGCGGAATCTTTCAACCGCATGACTCGCGAACTGCTGGCGCAAAGAGAGCATCTGGTCCAGGCCGAGCGGGTGGCCGCGTGGCGCGAGTTAGCCCGCCGCCTGGCGCATGAATTGAAAAACCCTCTTTTTCCGCTGCAACTGACGGTTGAGAATTTAATGCGGGCAAGGCAGCAAAGTCCGCAACAATTCGAAGAGATCTTTCAGGAAAGCTCGGCCACCTTGCTGGCTGAGATCGCGAATCTTAAAGCCATTATTTCGCGATTCAGCGAATTTTCAAGGATGCCGCAACCGCAACTCCAGAAAATACAGCTGAATGACATCGCTCTGAATGTGGTTCGCTTGTTTCAATCGCAATTTCGTTCACCGGACCGTCCTCCCATGGAATGTAAACTGGATTTAGCTGAACCCATGGAGCCAATCGCCGCCGACTCTGACCTGCTACACCGCGCGGTATCAAATCTCGTCTTGAATGCAATGGACGCCATGCCTGAAGGGGGCACACTCACGTTGCGTACTCACCAAAATCGCGATTTCAGTTATATCGAAGTTTCGGACGCTGGGACCGGTCTCCTGCCAGAAGAGTGCGAGCGCCTCTTTACTCCTTATTACACGAGTAAGCCGCATGGCACGGGGCTTGGTCTGGCGATTGTTCAATCGGTGATCAGCGATCACGGCGGCAGGATCAGCGTTCGAAGTGAATTGGGTAAAGGCACGACATTCGTGATTGAATTGCCGCGCAATGCCAGGCACGAAGCGGCGAGGAACGATTGATGGCGCAGAAAGCGAACATTCTGATTGTGGACGACGAGCCCAACACTCTGGCTTCGCTTTCGCGTGCGTTTCGGCTGGCAGGATACGATGCGACAGTTTGCGACAGCGCGCTGAAGGCACTCGCGCTCGCGAAAACACAGAACGTTGATTTGATTTTTTCCGACGTAGTCATGCCCGGTAAGGACGGGCTTTCTTTTCTGCAAGACCTCCGGGCGCAAGGGATCGCGGTTCCGGTGGTCATGATGTCGGGCCAGGCACACATTGAAATGGCGGTTCGCGCCACACGGCTTGGCGCTATCGATTTTCTGGAAAAACCAGTTTCCACGGACAAACTGCTGCTCACGGTCGAGAACGTGCTCAAGCTGCGGCGCCTGGAATCGGAAAACCTGCAGCTTCGTCAACGCCTGGGAAAACATGAAATCGTCTGGATGTCGGAGGTCATGCGCAAAGTTATGGCGCAGGTTGAGCGCGTGGCGGCCAGCGAGTCTCGCGTCTGCATTCTGGGAGAGACGGGCACTGGCAAAGAAGTGATTGCGCGCACTCTGCATGAACGGAGTTCGCGATCCGCCGGTCCTTTCATCACTCTGAACTGCGCGGCGGTTCCGGCTGAGTTGATCGAATCGGAACTTTTTGGGCACGAGAAAGGTTCATTCACCGGAGCAAGCGCCCGTCACACGGGAAAATTTGAGCAAGCGGAGCACGGCACAATATTTCTCGACGAAATCGGCGACATGCCTCGGTCGATGCAAGCGAAGTTGCTGCGCGTGCTCGAAGAAGGCGAAGTGGAGCGCATTGGTGGGGACAAGCCTATTTCCGTGGACGTGCGCGTACTGGTTGCGACCCATCGAAACCTGGGAAGTCTAGTGCGCGAGGGCAAATTTCGTCAGGACCTTTTTCACCGCGTATACGTATTTCCGTTATTCCTACCGCCTCTACGCGAACGCCGGGAAGACATTCCGGCACTGGTTGAACATTTTGCCGAGCAGGTCTGTGCTCAAAACAATTGGAAGCCGATGCCGTTCGCGCCGGAGGCGATTGAGGCACTGAGCGCCTATCCATGGCCAGGGAACGTGCGCGAGTTGCGCAACGTGGTCGAGCGTCTGATGCTGTTGGCGACTGATGGCGCGGTAACGCCAGCGACCGTTCGCGTCGCGTTGCCTGCTACTCCAACTGGTTCTGCTTCGTCGCGAACGAGCCGAGGCCCATTGGCCGAGCGGGTGCAGGATTTTGAGCGCGACGCGATTCTCGCCGAGTTGAAGCGAAGCAATTACCACATCACGAATGCTGCCAAGTCTCTCGGCCTGGAGCGCAGCCATCTCTACAAGAAAGCCGAGCAACTCGGAATCGATATTCAGAAGCAGCGTCGCGAAGAAGAGTCAGAGCCATCCGGTTGAGGACTGAGCGTCGTTCTTTGGCCTGAGGGATATGGGTTTTCATTGGCTCCGAGCGACAGTAAATTCCTGGCTTCGTTTGGAATGACAATATGCTTAAGATGCCGTCAAAGCATTTCTCATTCTCCCAACGCCTCATTTGATTTATCCTGTCGGTTTTGGACATTCAATCTGGAGGATTCGTGATCCGACTTCATCGCCTCATCCTAATTTTGCTTGCTGGCAGTTTCGCGTTCTCGGTGCCGGGCGTTAGTCAAGCGCAACAGTTTCCGGAGAGCATGTATCAAGAAATGCGCTGGCGCATGATCGGGCCGTTCCGTGGCGGCCGAACCCGTGCGGTTGCCGGCGCACCGAGCCAACCCAATCTTTTTTATATCGGCGCGGTTAATGGCGGAGTCTGGAAGTCGGACGACTACGGCCGAACATGGACGCCCATCTTCGATCAGGAACCCTCTCAATCCGTGGGAGCAATCGCGGTCGCTCCATCGGATCCCAACATCATTTATGTCGCGAGCGGTGAGGGATTGCACCGACCTGACCTATCGGTCGGCAATGGAATTTACAAATCCACCGATGCCGGCAAGACGTGGACCCATCTCGGATTGCGTGATGGACAGCAGATCCCCGCGCTGGTAGTCGATCCGCGCGATCCGAACAAATTGCTTGCCGCGGTGCTGGGGCATCCCTATGGCCCGAACGATGAGCGCGGAATTTTTCGCTCGGTCGACGGTGGCAGCACCTGGCAGAAAGTTTTGTACAAGGATGAGAACACCGGCGGCTCCGATGTCGAGATTGATCCTTCGAATCCCGATGTGCTCTACGCATCTTTGTGGGAAATGCGCGAAGGCCCGTGGGAGGACAACAACCAGTTTCAGGGTACCGGCGGAGGTTTGTTCAAGTCAACGGATGGCGGCGCCACGTGGCGTCCGCTGACCAACGGATTGCCCAAAAATCTTACGCAAATTAACGTGGCGATCGCGGCCAGCCAGACTAGCCGGCTCTATGCGACCGTGGCGACGACCGAACGCGGGGAGTACGGTTCGGCCGCCGGTCTGGGCGTGTACCGCTCCGACGACGCCGGTGAGAGCTGGCACGTGGCGACGACTGATCCGCGCCCGGCTATGCGCATTGGCGGCGGCGACCTTCCCATTCCAAGAGTTGATCCGAAGAATCCTGACGTGGTGTATAGCGTGAGCATCGTGGTTGTACGGTCAACAGACGGCGGCAAAACTTGGATGAGCATTCGGGGCGCGCCCGGGGGTGATGATTATCAAAACCTCTGGATCAATCCCAACGACCCAAATATTATTCTGGTGGTCAGCGATCAAGGCGCGATCGTAACCGTGAACCGGGGACAAACTTGGAGTTCATGGTACAACCAGCCGACGGCGCAGCTTTACCATGTCGCGGTTACCAATACTTTTCCCTACCGAGTTTGCGCCGGGCAACAGGAAAGCGGTTCGGTCTGCATTTTGAGCCGTGGCAATGACGGCGAAATCACTTTTCGCGACTGGCATCCTGTGGCCACTATCGAGTACGGATATGTCGCGCCAGACCCCCTTAATCCCGACATTATCTATGGTGGAGGCAGGAGCGAAGTTTCGAAGTATCACTGGTCCACCGGGCAGGCGCAAAATGTGACGCCCATTCCAGCGCGCAACGCGAAATACCGAACCGACCGCACTGAGCCGACTCTCTTCTCGCCGATTGATCCGCACATTCTTTACTTCGCTTCGAACGTGTTGTTCAAGACTGGCGATGGCGGAGAGACGTGGCAAACCATTAGCCCCGATCTCACGCGCGAAAATCCGGGAGTTCCAGTGAGCGTAGGCGCGCTCGCGTCTAAGAATCCCGAAGCGGGGAAGCAGCGCGGAGTGATTTATGCGCTCGCTCCATCATTCAAAGATTTGAACACTCTATGGGCCGGCACTGACGACGGCTTGATCTGGATGACGCGCGACGGCGGAAAGAATTGGAGCAACATTACGCCGCCGGAACTAACCCCATGGAGCAAAGTGACTCAGATCGAAGCCTCGCATTTCGACGATCAGTCCGCGTATGCTTCAGTAAGCCGCTTCCGTGTCGATGATCTGCATCCTTATATTTATCGCACTCACGATGGCGGCAAGACGTGGACGCTGGTCACAAACGGCCTCCCGCCTGATGCTCCTGCCGACACGGTGCGCGAGGATCCGGTTCGCAAGGGTTTACTGTTCGCGGGCACCGAAAGCAGCGTCTGGGTTTCGTTTGACGACGGCGATCACTGGCAGTCTTTGCAATTGAACCTGCCGCACACTTCGATGCGAGATTTGGCGATTCATGAGAATGATTTGATCGTCGCAACCCATGGCCGATCATTCTGGATACTCGATGACATCACCTCGTTGCGGCAGTTTGCGGAATCCATGGCGAATTCGGATGCCTATCTTTTCAAACCTGAAGCGGCGTACCGCGTCCGGCGCAGCACGAATCCCGATACGCCGATTCCCCCAGATGAGCCAACCGGCCAGAATCCTCCCGACGGCGCGATTCTTGACTACTTCCTCGCGCAGCCTGCTTCAGGCCCGGTGACGCTCGATATCGTCGATGCGCAAGGGAAATTGGTGCGCCGATTTTCCAGCGAAGACACGCCGGAGGTTAGCCAGGCTGAACTTGAGAAGCAACTGATTCCACTTTACTGGATACGCATGCCGAAGATTGTTTCAGCTGGCGCCGGGATGCACCGTTGGGTATGGGATCTGCATTATCCTTCGCCGACTTCATTGCAGCAGCAGTATCCGATTTCTGCGGTGCCTCACGATACGCCCGGAACACCTCAAGGACCACTCGCGCCGCCCGGAGAATACACAGCGCGACTCAGCGCGAACGGCCACAATTTTACTGCGCCACTCACGGTCAAGATCGACCCACGCGTACATACGTCTCAAGTGGTGCTCGAACAACAATTCAACCTCGAAATGCGCCTGGCCGCTGAGTTGACCCGGAGTACGGAAGCTGTTGTACAGGCGCGCTCAGCCGTCGATCAACTGCACAAGCTTGAAAAGCAAGCGGGAAAGCTCGGGGAATCAATCAAGGGGCTTGATCAAAAAGTTGGAATGATTTTGCGCGGGCCAACACCGCCTGTCCCCGGAGCGTCGGAGCCAACGCTGACGCGGGAGAATGCTGCGATTGATGCGCTCTATGGCAGCATCGGACAAGCCGACGCCGCGCCCACTGCGGCTCAAACAAGCGCGGCAGCGGATGCGGAGCGCGATCTTTCCGCATCATTGAAACGGTGGGAGGAGATCAAACAATCCGATTTGCCGGCGCTCAATCGGCAACTCAAGAGCGCAAAGCTGCCCGAGATTCATCTCGAATCGAAGGCTCCGATGGATGAAGGCGGGGACGACATCGAGTGAAGTTAGGATGCCTGCTGCATTGCCGCTATAAACCGGTCATCGCGAAACGAGGAATCTGAGTTTCACATGCGGTGTCGATATTGGTTGCGCGGGAAAAACGATATCCCTCGCTGCGCTCGGGACAAGAAGCGTTTCGGGGAAATTGGTCCGACATTCCACAGATCATTCAGCGATTAACAAATTCTCGGCGAATGGCCATTCTTCATCGATCCACTGCGCGTCACAGCGGAAACCTGCCTTCTCGGCAATTCGAAATACTTCAGCAACAGAATATTTGTGGCTGCTCTCGGTCCAGATGGTTTCGCCTTCAGCGAAAGTAACCGTCAGAGAAGCTGCGGGTATGCTCACGACCTGTTTATTACGCGAGCGAAGGTGCATTTCGACGCTGCCGACGTCCTCGTTGAATCGAGCCACATGTTCGAATTGGTCGAGCACAAAGTCGGCGTCGAGTTCTCGATTGATTCGCGCCAGCAAATTTAAATTGAACGCAGCCGTAACGCCAAGCGGATCATCATACGCATCCAGCAATTGACGCATCGGTTTCGTTAAGTCGGTGCCCAACAGAAGCGCGTCACCTGGGCACAGGATGCCCCGCATCTTGCGCAGAAATGTTACATCCGCCGGATGCTCAAAGTTGCCAATCGTGCTCCCGAGAAACAGAACGAGCAATTGTTCTCCAGCCTGGCGCCGAGCCGCCGCTTCGAGCAATCCGTCAAGATATTCGCGCTCAAAACCAACGATGCTGACCGAATCAATGTCGCCGAGTTCGCGCTCGCACATGGTGAGCGCAGCCCGCGAAATCTCAATGGGGCAGTATGAAATATGCTGGTGACGGCTCAGCGCTTCGAGCATCCAACGGGTTTTCTTTCCGCTGCCGCTGCCCAGTTCAGCGACCGTGATCGGAGGCGCGAGTCTTGCCACGATGTCTTCCGAATGCCTGCGCAGAAGGCGCTCATCGGCGCGAGTCAAACCATATTCGGGAAGGACGCTGATGACCTCGAAAAGCGCGGATCCAACGCTGTCATACAAGTATTTCGAAGGCAATTCTTTTTGGCTAGGCTTGGTCAAACCTACGCGCACATCGGTGGCAAAATCGAAAGTGGTGCCAGCTGTAAAAGCTTGCGTCAACATGCAGTCCTCCAGAATTGATCAGTTGCTCACGCAGCGAAAACCCGCGTAAACATACTGGTAATGGGGCTGGAACCAGTTGCGAAACGAGCGCCGCAACATGCACGCCGCAGTGCGCGACGATGCCCCTTTCATCACGTAGTGTTTACCATCGAAGAAGTCGGCGGAGTAGCCGGGATAAAACGAAAACTTCTGAAAGCCGGGAAATGGCGCGAACTTGCTCGATGTCCACTCCCAGCCGTTACCCAGTAAGTCTGCGACGCCGAAAGCGCTCTCGCCTTCGGGAAATGCTCCAACCGAAACCGGGTCCCAGCGTTCGAAATCGAAATTGCCCTTGCTTGAGTTCGGAGTCGCGTTGCCCCATGGATAGGACCTCTCGCGATCGTTCTCGGTTCCATACGCTGCGCGATGCCACTGCGCCTCCGTAGGCAATGACTTCCCGGCCCAGCGAGCATATCCATTAGCCTCCGCGTGGCTCACGTAGACTGGCGAGTCCAGGGGCAAGGGGATTTCGTCAAACATCGTCCGCAAATACCAGCGGGCGCGGTTGCTGCTCCAAAATACCGGGTGCTGAATATTTCGCTCGGTTCGCCAATTCCAATCTTCTTCCGTCCAGCAGGCAGGATTTTCATAGCCGCCCGCAGCGACGAAATCGAGATACTGGCCATTCGTCACTTTGTATTTGTCGATAGCAAACGCTCTAACATCGAAGGTCTGCTCTTCGTACTCGTTGTCCCAACCGAAAGCACCGTGGTCACGCCGCGACAGTCCAAGCGTGGCCCACCCGGCGGGAATCTCAATCATTCTGGGGCTCACGGCAGGAAGAATCAGTTCGGGTTTAGGGGCATTCGAAACCTTACGGTCAAAAGGCAACTGATGCAGCATATACGCCAAAGTTTCCGCGTGCATAAACCGGTGCTCGATGGCCACGTTGAGCAATGTGCTCGCAGTAAAATCTGCGCCCACCGGATTAGAATGCCAATCGGCAGGTTCAAGCGTCGCCAGACCTTCATCGATGCTCTCCCGGATTCGCCGCACGTAACGCCGCGTATCCGCTACTGACGGCCAATCGTCCGGTTTGTCGGAGGGAAGGGCGCCATTTACCGGATCGATTCCGAAGGCAAATAGTCGATCGTAGTCCGGATGAAACGCCTTCGAGCCCAGAACACGCTCCCGCAGCAGGTTCCAGTCGAACGCCTCTAGATGACCGAGATAAAAAATGATTCGATGTCGTTCCGGAATCGGCCGCTCGTAAATCGAGTCGGGCTTCACAGTGTCAAAAATCTCATCCGTTCGAACTCGAGCGTCGGACAAGCGATCAAGCAGTTGGTGTCGAACGTCGATTTTCTTTTCCGCGACGGGCATCGTTGCCTCCAAAGCCACTAGCTGCACTGCGTGATTCTGTCTTCGTTCCCGCCTAATAGCACGCAATCGAAAACGCCACGGGAATTTCCACTCGATCCACTCTGGTAGCCACTCAGAACTTACGACGAAGCGCCGCGAAGCAGGACAAAAGCCATCATTTTGTCCGCCTATGCCATCTGCTCCCTCCTTAGATGCTGAAGGCTGCGGAGTGTTACATTGATTTTCCGGGGAATGCGATTTTCTTGACTGGATCGCAAATGGCGTGGCTAATGAGTAACATACGCGGCGCCCACGGAATTGTCGATCGTTGTCTTCAGTCTCGTAATCAGTCCCGCAGTAAGATAGGTCGTGTATTCTTGATCGAGTTTCTCATCGCGAGACGATATGAATGTGCAAATCAATCCCACCCGTTGGCCGGAATTGCCTCTTGAATCATGGAAGGACACTTATGCGACCCTTCACATGTGGACCCAAATCGTAGGGAAAATCCGTCTTGCGTTGAGTCCTAGGATTAATCATTGGTGGGAAGTTCCTCTCTACGTCAATTCAGTTGGCCTCACAACTTCGCCCATCCCGTATGAAGGCCACATTTTTGAGATTCAATTCGATTTCGTACATCACAAGCTATCGATTCGGACCAGTCGCGACAAAGAACGAGCAATGGCGCTGGCCCCGCGATCAGTCGCCGATTTTTACGAGGAGTTCATGGAATGTCTGGCATCGCTCGGCATTCACGTAAAAATCTGGAAGATGCCAGTCGAGATCCCGAACCCGATTGCCTTTGATCAGGATACGCAACATGCTTCGTACGACCCGGAGTATGCGAACCGACTCTGGCGCATTCTGGTTGTCGTGGACGAGACATTTAAAGAGTTTCGATCGGGATTTATCGGAAAGAATAGCCCGGTGCATTTCTTTTGGGGCAGCTTCGATCTGGCGGTGACGCGTTTCTCAGGCCGTCGCGCACCCGCGCGAGAGGGAGCCGATGCGGTCACGCGAGAGGCATATTCGCACGAAGTGATTAGCGCTGGTTTCTGGCCCGGCGGTGGCGACATAAAAGGTCCGGCGTTCTATGCCTACGCGGCCCCGGAACCGACAGGTTTCGCGCAAGCACGAGTCGCCCCGGCAAAAGGTTTTTATCATCCCCAGATGCACGAATTCCTTCTCATGTACGACGACGTTCGCAATGCTTCAGACCCAAAAGCCGCGCTTCTGGAATTTCTGCAGAGCACTTACGAGGCCGGTGCGCGTTTGGGGAACTGGAACCGCGAGGAACTGGAGAAGCACGTGGCAGCTTGAATCGTATTTGTTTCTTTCACCGATTGAACTTGCGCCTAGCGTTCCGAATAAACCGCAATTTAAAAAAGGAATTTTTCGTTGGGTTCCGAGAGCGATGTCTACGGAAACGTTTGCGTGGGATGCGCAATAATTCCGCTTCGCTCGAACTCGAAGGTCAACATCCATTCGCTCGGGACACTCTGCCCCCCGGTCTGCGGGGGCTTAAATGTCCAGCGCCGCGCCGCTTCTAGAGCTCGCTCCGAAAAATAACGGCTCGATCCTCGCGAATCGAATTTAGCCAACACCACCTTGCCCGATGAATCCGCTGACACTTTAACGCGAACCTTCACCTTGCCGTGAATCGTTCTTAACGCACTCTTCGACACGTCCGGCAATACCTGCTGCGCGACTGCGCCCTGAACTCTATCGGCACCTGCCGCATTCCTGTTCGTGCCACCCTTCGCCGCGGCAGGTGCATTCGGCGGAGCCGGGACACTGGCAGCAGTGGCCGGCTGCGCCTGCGATTCGATCGCACTCGAGGGTCCTGGCTCAACTCCGGGAGGGCGATGCAGCAGCTTGGGGCCAAGAAGTACCAGCAGGAGTGTTGCTACGACGACACCTGGCACCAGGTAAACCCATTTCGTAAACGTTCGTTCGGGCTCGGCCGTTTCTCGTGATTGGGGGTCAGACGACGGTTGTTGCAACCGTGTCGCGATCTCAGGCACTGTCCATCTGTGTTCCGGATTTCGGCGCAAACAATGACTGGCAATATCAAAAAATGGCTGCGCCAAATTCTCAGGTAACACCGGTTCCGCTTGCTCCGCTTCGTTCCAGACAGGCGGACTTTGCGTAAGAGCCTGTACCATCGTCATGCCGAGGGACCACACGTCCGACGCGGGCAACATTGCCCCGCCATCCGCGATTTCAGGCGCCACGTAGATACTGGGTCTGCCCAGCACCCGGCTCGACTCACCGGCCCCACAGAGGCCGTCGCTCGAAATTTTTATCTGATCTCCAACCGCCAGAATGTTTGTTGGCTTGATGTGGCCATGCACGAAACGTTTGCTGTGGATGTAAGCCAGGGCATCCAGAAGCGGCCGAACTGTGTCGCGTGCTTCCTCCTGCGTAAGCGGCCGGTAAGGAATAATTTGTGCCAGACTTTCTTCGGCGTATTCGGTCACGACATAAAGCAGCTCCGTGCCGCCCAGTTGGCATCGGCCACGCTGAAACAGGCGAAGCAAACTCGGATGCGATAACTTCGCCGCAAGCTCCCACCAGGACAGTTGCAGTTCAGGGTCTTCATTATTGGCGAGAATAAGTTTGATGGCTACTTCCTGAGGTTCGCGGTCGGCGCGTTTGGTCAGAAATACTGCGCTGTGCTCCGAGCCGCCCAAGTATCGGATCAACGAAAATTCCTCGTTGACAACTTGGCCTTCCCACTGTTTCCAAGCCTCCGGCATTCCCCTTCACCGCCTCGCAGTTTTATGGGTCAGAGTATTGTACCCGAGCAGAGGATCAATGAGAGGCGAGCGCCCTTGCTCGTGTGCGCTCCGTCGAAATTCCTGGCAGTTCGCGTTACGTGATTGGCGAGGAATGCCGGGCTTCATAAGCGTCGATCTCGGATTCATGCTGTAAAGTGAGTCCGATGTCGTCCAGCCCTTCGAGCAGGCAATGGCGGGTGAACTCGTCCATCTGGAATGCAGTGGATAGTCCATTGCCGTCGTGGACTTTGCACTGTTCGAGATCGACGGTAATTTCATAGCCGTCGATTTCCGCTGCCCGGCGAGCAATCTCGGCAACTTCATCTTCACTCAGAACCACGGTCAGCACGCCATTCTTCACACAATTGTTGGCGAAGATGTCGGCGAACGACGGCGCGATGAGAACGCGGAAACCGAAATCCTCCAGCGCCCACACGGCATGTTCGCGCGAAGATCCGCAACCGAAATTCTTCCCCGCAACCAGAACACTTGCGCCCGCATGACGGGGATGATTGAGAACGAACGACGGATCGTGTTTGCCATCGCTGGTGCGCCGCCAATCGAACAGCAGAAACTCGCCGAACCCAGTGCGCTCAATCCGCTTCAAAAACTGCTTGGGAATAATCTGGTCCGTATCAACGTTTGCCCGATGCAGCGGCGCTACGCGACCTTTGTGAACGCGAATAGGTTTCATGGTTCTCTCAACGAAAACGCCAATTGCGGATATCCGTAAAATGCCCTGCGATCGCCGCCGCCGCCGCCATCATCGGACTTACCAGATGCGTCCGCCCGCCGCGTCCCTGACGCCCTTCGAAATTCCGATTGCTGGTCGAAGCGCAGCGTTCGCCGGGGTGCAGGATATCCGGATTCATTCCTAGACACATCGAGCACCCAGATTCTCTCCATTCGAATCCTGAGTCCAGAAAAATTGTGTGCAACCCTTCCTGCTCCGCCGCGTGCTTCACCGCCTGCGATCCTGGAACGACCATAGCCCGCACCTTAGGAGCAACCCGATGCCCCTTGGCAACGCGAGCCGCAGCCCGCAGGTCTTCCAGCCGTGAATTTGTGCAAGAGCCGATAAAGACACGGTCGACAGAAATGTCTTCGATGCGAGTGCCCGGCTCCAGTCCCATGTATTCAAGCATTCGTTCGACCGCGGGGCGATCCGCTCTCACGTCGCTGACCTCTGGGATGCGCCCATCAACCGGTGCGATCATCCCCGGATTCGTCCCCCAGGTGACAAACGGCGCCAGCTGCGCAGCATCAACTTCCACGGTCGCGTCATATCGCGCCCCGAGATCTGAAGCCAGTGCGTGCCACCGAACGACCGCCTCATCCCAATTTTTCGGGGCAAAGCGCCGCCCTTTCATATAGTCAAACGTTGTGTCGTCGGGCGCAATCATCGCAGCGCGCGCCCCGGCTTCGATGCTCATGTTGCACAGTGTCATCCGGCCTTCCATCGAGAGGCGCCGCACCGCCTCACCGGTGTACTCGATGACGTGGCCGGTGGCACCGTCGATGCCAATCTGTCCAATCACTCCCAGCGCAAGATCCTTTGCGCTAACGCCCTCACCAAGCTTGCCGCGCACCTCGATCCGCATACTCTTCGGTTTGCGTTGAGGCAGGCACTGCGTGGCCAATACATGTTCGACTTCTGAAGTTCCGATGCCGAACGCTAGCGCCCCAAACGCCCCGTGGGTGCTGGTATGGCTGTCCCCGCAGACAATGGTCATGCCCGGCTGAGTCAACCCGAGTTCCGGACCTATCACGTGGACGATGCCCTGCTCGGACGAATCCATATCGAACAGAGGCACGCCGAAATCTTTGCAGTTCTGCTGCAGAGCCTGAATCTGGCGCGCTGCAATGGGATCGGTGATGGGCGTGCCACGAGGTTCGGTCGGAATGTTGTGATCCACCGTCGCGACCGTACGCTGAGGCTGCCGGACCTTGCGGCCCGCCACCCGCAAGCCCTCGAAGGCCTGCGGCGACGTGACCTCATGCACCAGATGCAGATCAATGTAGATCAGCGGCAGTTGATCCGCTGGAACACAGACCACGTGTTCATTCCAGATTTTGTCAAACAGCGTGAACGTCTCAGCCATCGGTTTCTCAGTCGATCGAAGCTAACTCGCGAACAGTAGTGTTCCAAAAACGAAATCGCGCCACATTCTCGGATCTCACGCGGTAAATCTTGCCGGCTGTTTCTCTCGGAAGGCCATCCGCTCTTTTATGGCAGATACGATTTCACGTCCCATTTCTGCGGTGCCAATCGTCGCTTGGCCCCGTTTCGCCAAGTCGCGAGTCCGATGCCCTGCTTCAAGCACTGACGCGACTCCCGCTTCGACGCACTTCGCTTCAGCATCAAGATGAAACGAGTATCGCAGCATCATCGCTACCGAAAGAATGGCCCCGATCGGGTTAGCAATCCCTTTCCCGGCAATGTCTGGCGCAGATCCGTGTACTGGTTCATACAGCGCAACCGGTCCGCCAATGCTGGCCGATCCCAGCACTCCGATCGAACCTGCAATGGCGCCCGCCTGGTCCGAAAGTATGTCGCCAAACATGTTTTCGGTGAGCAACACATCGAAGTCCGCGGGATGCGAAACCAGCGCCATCGCAGCTGAATCTACGTAGGTGTGCCGCAATTGCACATCAGGATATTCCTGTCCCACGCGCGTAACCACATCGCGCCACAGCCGGGAGCAATCGAGTACGTTAGCTTTGTCGACGGATGTAACCTTGCCGCGCCGGGTTTGCGCCAGTTCAAAAGCGACGCGGGCAATCCGCTCGATTTCCGGTTCGCCGTAGCGCATGGTATCGATCGCAACGCGGTTGCCAGCAGTGCCCTCGGTCGACCGCGGTTCACCGAAATAGATTCCTCCCAACAGTTCACGCGCAATAAGAATGTCAGCGCCTCGGACCACCTCGGGCCGAAGTGGAGAACAATCTTCGAGCGCCGGGAAACATACGACGGGCCGCAGATTGGCGAACGCGCCGAGTTCGCGCCGCAGCCGAAGCAATCCGCGCTCCGGTCTCAGTTCTTTCGGGACATTGTCGAATGCCGGGCCTCCCACCGCGCCCAGCAGCACCGCTCCCGAGGCAAGGCAAGTTTGCAATGTATCTTGTGGCAGCGGACCCCCGCTGCTCGTAAGCCCTGCGCCGCCAACATCTTTTTTCTTGAGCGTGAGCTCGTGCCCAAAATGTGTGGCGATGACCTCAAGAACGCGCACGGCTTCATTCGTGACTTCGGGACCGATGCCGTCCCCGGGAAGGATTGCAATGTTCAGCAGCATGCTTGTCTATTGTAATGCGGGTTACAAACTGAGGCTGAGAACAGGAAACTGAAAACTGCTTTTGTTATCCCGTTCGTCCTGAAGTCGAGATGATCCCGATCGCCGTGGAGCAAGCCTCATCCGGTCCGTCAGACGCCCCACAAGTAGTCTTCCGCATCGCCGTGACGTTCCGCGATCGGATTCAAGGGAAGACTTCGGAGTCCTGTACTGCCTGACCGGGATAGCGGACCCAGCCGCTTGGAGTGTTCTCGTGACTTCTCTGGTCCGGCGACCGCCAAAGTCGGAATCGCGAGCGGAATCGGCCCGGATTGCGTCCGGTCGTCCGCTGCCGTCTCATGAATTGTGGCGATCAGCTCTACCAGATGGTGATCTTCGACCTGTTTGATCCGGTCGGCGAGTACCACGAAATGTCGATAAACTTCATCGAGCTGATGACGATCGAATTGATGGCCCAGTTGTTCGCAGCGCAGGCCGAGCGCGTGGCGTCCCGAATGTTTGCCCAGTACCAGTTTCGAATCTGGTACACCGACGGATTGCGGCGTCATAATTTCATAGGTCAGCGGATTCTTCAGCATGCCGTCCTGGTGAATCCCGGCTTCATGAGCAAACGCGTTGCGCCCGATAATTGCTTTATTGGGTTGCACCGCAACCCCAGTGACCTCGCTCAGCAACTGGCTTGCCGGATACAGTTGCTCGCTGACCACTTCGGTCTCGTAAGCCAGCCGGTCGGGACGAACACGCATGGCCATGACGATCTCTTCGAGCGACGCATTTCCGGCGCGTTCACCAATTCCGTTAATGGTGCACTCCACTTGCCTCGCTCCAGCGTCGATTGCAGCGAAAGAGTTGGCCACGGCGAGTCCGAGATCGTTATGGCAGTGGGCCGAGATCGTGACTTTCTCGATGCCGCGCACTTTCTCGCGGATGGTTCGAATCAGCTCGCCAAATTCTACCGGTGTGGTGAATCCAACTGTGTCAGGAATGTTTACTGTGGTTGCGCCTGCAGCTACGACCGCCTCTACGACCTGACAGAGAAATACAGGATCGGTACGAGTGGCATCTTCGGGAGAAAATTCAACATCGTCGCAAAAGCTTTTAGCCAAGCGCACTGCGTCGACAGCTTGTTCCAGACATTGCTCCCGCGAGATCCGCAGCTTGTATTTAAGATGAATGTCAGACGTGGCCAAAAACACATGGATGCGAGGCCGTGCTGCGCCTCGAAGAGCTTCCCACGCGCGTTCGATATCCTTCGCGCAGGCGCGGGCAAGGCCAGCGATAATGGGACGCCGCACCACCCCAGCAATGGCTCGCACCGCGGCGAAATCACCCTCCGAAGAGAGGGGGAATCCAGCCTCGATCACATCTACGCCCAACCGGTCCAGCTGATGCGCCATTCGCAGTTTCTCCGCTACGTTCATGCTGCAACCCGGCGACTGTTCACCGTCGCGTAGAGTCGTATCGAAAACCGTGATGCGTTCCATGCTGCGAGCCTCCTCAGGAGATCAGAATTCAATCCTACGTAGACAGGCATATTAAGCAAGCTTATAATCCTTCAATTATCATTAGTTGGATTTATAGTTATCAGCGCAGCTAATGAAGCTTTAAGTTCTGCTAAACGGATGGCGCAATGGATCTGGCGCAACTCGAAGTGTTCTTGGCCGTGGCTAGGGAGGGACGATTCTCGCGCGCGGCCGAAAAACTTTATCGCACCCAGTCGGCCGTGAGCCAGTCGATCCGCAAGCTCGAAGACGAACTGAACGAGCCGCTGTTCGACCGTTCGTCACGCGAGGGCATCTTAACCGATGCTGGCCGCGTCTTGCAGGAATATGCAGAGAGGCTGTTGAATCTGCGCGGGGACGCTCACGAAGCATTGGTGGAACTCAGAGAGTTGCAGAAGGGCAAGTTGGCCATCGCCGCCAACGAATTCACCGCGCTGTATCTGTTGCCGGTGCTGGCCGAGTTCCGCCGCCTGCATCCCATGATCAGAATTACGGTGCGGCGCTCGCTCGGCAGCCACATCCCGGACGACGTTTTGCGCCACAGCGCCGAACTCGGAGTTCTCACCTACGATCCGCAGGAGCCCCAGTTACGCTCGACCGTCGTGTACCTCGATGAATTGATTTTCGTGGTTCCCCCCAGTCATCCTCTGGCTAGGGCGCAGCAGGTCAGCATTCGGCAACTCGGCGCTGAGTCATTCGTCGCGCACAATGTGGCCTCGCCCTATCGCGAAAAGGTGATTCAAGCTTTCAAACGTCACAAAACGCCCTTGCACATGGACATCGAACTGCCCACTCTACAAGCCATCAAGCGCTTTGTTGCGATGGGAAACGGCGTCGCTCTGCTGCCCGAGATCAGCGTGGAAAATGAACTGGCTCGCGGCGAACTGATGCGCATTCCAGTGCGCGAATTGCGCCTTCATCGCCAGCTCCGATTGATCTATCGCAAGTCCGCAAGCTTGTCGCACGCCGCCCGCGCTTTTCTGGAAGTGGCGGAATCAATCGCGCATGAGCGTCGCGGCCGATATCGCTTTCAACGGGAAAAGTGATAAGGAAAGAATCAAGAGCAGAGCCCACAAAACAAAACGCCCCAGCGCTCGTTTAGAGCTTCTGGGACGTTCGTCGAAGCAGCCCTCCCCCGAAGTCTGCTCGAGAACAAATGTAACAGTAGGCCGGTTCTCCGTGAATGGCACTTTCAGGCCATATGCAAATCGATGGTAATGCGCGGCGGTAACATCCAGTGTCGTCCCTCTAAGTCATTGCCCTCTATCAACTTAATGGTCATTCACAGTATGCAAATCCGTGCACTTCGGCCAGCGCACTCCATTGCATCAACTTTTATGCATTCTCAACGAGATTTCTTGCGACTTAAAGTTCCCCCGCTCCCGAAGCAAAAATACGCAGGTTTCCACGTTAGGAGTGGGACTCGTCCTTGAGCTCATCCTGAGCCGCTGCGAGGCCACGAAGGATCTCGCGTGGATTGGCCGAATGTCCGGGTAGCCCACCTTTCCGCTCTATTCGGGCCCTCTGGAAAACTATATTCGCCTCACGGAGCCGCTCTATCCTTCAACAGCTGGAGCACGCGCTCGGTAGTGGTGGTCTCACTTAGCCGAGGAAAAATCTTCTCGACGCTATGGCGGTGCGCATCGAGGTTCCGGTCCGTCATCGCATCCACGACCATCACCACGTTATAGCCTAGATCGTAGGCACTTCGCGCCGTCGATTCCACCCCGACACTGGTCGACAAGCCTGCCAGGAAGACTTGGGTTACGCCGCGCTGACGCAAGTAATCATGTAACGTCGTGCCCAGGATCGCGCCCCATCGTTCTTTCGTGACGGCGTAGTCATCGGGCTGCTGCTCCAATTCCGGAAGAAGATCGGACCAATCGGCTGGACGCGAAAGGTTGAATCTTTCAGCGTCGGTGCGGCCCGGAGCCGCGCCCCTCACATTGACGAGAACGACCGGAAGACTTCGCTCGCGAAAAGCACGCGCGAGCTGCGCAGCGCGACCGACAATCTCACCGATAGGGTGGACGGTGGGCAAAGCAATAAGGCCTTTTTGCAGGTCAATCACGATCAAGGCCGCAGTGGCATCAAGTTCTGTCAGAGGCACGTTTTTCCTTTCAGTTGGGGCTGTTGCGTAGCGCGCAGGTTCCGCTCACGCGGTTCCGTCGCTTGGTGAATCAGGTTTTTTCGTTGCAGATCGCACAGTTAACATTGTATGAGGTGCTCGACACTTTCGGTTTGTGCGAAAGTGGGCCGCGATGACGCGAGACCCTAGTGGCTAACTGTCTTTCAAAACTGCCCCCGAAGTCTCCGCCTCCGCATACATCGCTTCGATCCGATCGCGATACCGCTCCTCCACCACTCGCCGCCGCAGCTTCATACTCGCAGTAAGCGCCCCATTCTCCGGCGAGAATTCTTCCGCGATCAATATTACCTTCTTCAATTGTTCAAACCGCGCCAGATTCTGGTTCAAATCCGCGACGATGCCCTCATAGAGCGCCTTAACCCTGGGGTGGGCCACCATTTCGTTCCGCGAAGAGCAGCCGACCTGGTTAGTTCGCGCCCAATCCTCGAGCACAGGGAAATAAGGCGCAATCAACACGGCAGGAAACTTGTGCTTATCCCCGACGATCACAGCCTCACCGATCAGAGAATTGTGCTTTAGAGAGTTCTCGAGAGGTTGCGGAGCGATAAATTTCCCTCCGGAGGTCTTGATCAAGTCTTTCTTGCGGTCGGTCACCGACAGGAACCCGTCGGCGTCGAGTGTGCCAATGTCGCCCGTCTTGAACCAGCCATCGACCAACGCCGCTTGCGTTTCCTGCGGCCGGTTCCAGTAGCCCTTGAATACCGAAGGGCCGCGCACCAAAATCTCGCCATCCTCGGCGATGCGAACTTCAATATTGGGCAAGGTCTTGCCCACTGTTCCCAGTTTGTGCGCCTTCGGACTGTTGACCGCGATGACCGGCGAAGTTTCGGTTAGTCCATAACCCTCGTCGATCCGAATGCCGATATCCGCGTACCACTCCGCCAGTTCGCGCCCCAGCGGCGCTCCACCGGAGATGAAAACTTCCGCGCGTCCGCCCATACCTGCGCGGACTTTCGAATACACCAAGTGGTTGCCCAGTTTCCAAGCCAATGACGCTGGGATTCGATCGACAAGAATCTCGGCCCGGTGCGCCCGCCCGACCGAAAGCGCCCAGCGATAAATCCATCTCTTGGGAAAGCCTTTCGCCTTGATGTCCACCTGCGCGTGAACCTTTTCGTAAACTCGCGGCACTCCGACGAAGATCGTAGGACGAACCTCCAACAACGCCTGTGGCAGTTGGTCGAGCGCGGAAACATAGGCCAGCGTGACCCCACGCGAGAGCATGGCGAAATCCACGTGGCGCGCGGTCACGTGGGAGAGGGGAAGGAAAGAAATACTGATTTCACCGCCACGAACATCAAATCCCGAAAGCGAATAAGCAATGTTCGACGCCATATTACCGTGCGTGAGCATGGCCCCCTTAGGAGTGCCGGTTGTTCCCGACGTATAAATAATGGTGGCAAGATCGTCAGGCCCGATGGCGCGCGCCTCAGAATCGAATTGCGCATCGCGTTCTTTCGGGCCGTCATGCATCAGGCGCTCCATGTGCACAGCCTGCGCGGTTTCCACGCCATCCATCACCACGATTCTTTCGACGGCAGTTTGATCCTGAATGTCTTGAACTTTCAGAAGCTGCTTTTCGCTGGATACAAAAATCGCGTGGGCCCCCGAATCCCGCAAAATGTATGCCGTCTGCTCACCCGTCAAAGTCGCGTAAACGGGCACTACCACGGCACCGATCAGCAGGCAAGCGAAGTCCGCGATCGTCCACTCCGGGCGATTCTCGCTCAGTATGGCGACGCGATCCCCGCGCGAGATTCCCCATTCCCGCAGCGCTCGAGCCACTCCAGCCACGCTCTGATAGAGTTCGGACGAGGAGATAGAAACCCATTGGATGGCCCGCCGGTGCATGACCACCACCCGATCATCGCGCTCTACCACCGCGAAAAAGATTTCGTTGAGAGTTTGAAGGCTCATGAGCACCCGGAAAAAGCGACATCGCAAATGTTTGTTGGGAGGGCACGGCTTTCAGCGGTTGCGGAAAAAACCCGATTTCGGGTGGCGCAGCGCTCCAGCGCTGCGATAACTGTCCTCGAACGGATAATGGTGTTAATCCCGAGACAATAAAAATGTGTTTTTGCGCAGCTCCGCAAGTCCGAGATGGAACATCTCCGAAAACCAAGCATTCGCCGCAAATTTAAGCTCCGAAAGAAATGTACTTCTTTTCGCAACTCGTAAGCAACGCCCCGTCCCCACTGGCGTTAACTCGTCATAGCGGACACGACAATCCGTTCAGTGCGCCTGAATGCGAATTGCGATAAACGCCATTACTGCGTTGCTGCTCGCGCGAAGTCCGGCCCAACCTCTCACGCCTACGGCATTGAACTCAACAAATACAGGGCTGCGCGTCGCGCAAACTTTCTTATCGGCAGAGACGGGGAAACTTTGGAGGAAGAAATCTACAGCGCAACAAGAATCGTCGATGCATGCGAGCGCACGAAGCCGAAAATTGACGCCACCCAGCGCCGTTGTTATCATAAAAGTGCGGGGTGGAGCAGTCTGGTAGCTCGTTGGGCTCATAACCCAAAGGTCGGTGGTTCAAATCCACCCCCCGCAACCAACATCTTCAGTCGGTACCAAGTGTTTCCGATCACAAGGCCTGCTCACACTACCCCAGCCGCATCATCAAGGCATTCATTCGGTTTCGCATCAGAGGAAGCGTTAGTTTGCTCGGGAGTTCAGTTGGTTAGAACGTCCGGGCTACATGAGATCCAACTATTCCAACTGGGCCTGGGTTAGCTTGACCGCGCAGTACGCGGCAGTGGTTCCGCAAATGGTGGTTGACGTCGCCAGCGTGCCGAAATAAATGCTCGACGCCTGCCCCGCGGTGGAATCGTTGTCCACAATCGTGGCGCTTGTCCCGCCAGCTACATCGGTGGTGTTCGTCGCAGTAATAACAGGCGGGTCACCTGAGGCAACGAGAAGCGAGCTAGGCAAAAGAAGGGTATACACTGCGTTTGGATTTTCATTCACTCCGACGAACAGGTAGTCCGGTCCGCCCGTAGCGGTTGCGCCGGTCACAGTGCACCCGGCACCAGTCGTCGCGGTGGGAATCGTAGCGTCGAAAGTGAAACTTGTTGCGGTCGCCGAGGCAACGGTTTGTATTCCGCCATTGATCACGGCGACGTCGGCGGCGGTGCAATTGTTACCAGTGTTGGCAGCTACGCCCGAAAGGGTGACCATATCATTGGCGGCGAGCGTGTTGTTTGCTGTTACCGTGACTACGGTTGTCGATGCCGTAACCCCGGTCACGGTGAATACCTGGGTGTTATAGAACTCGGTGAGCGGCGAGATGGTTGATGCGTTGGTTCCTAGTTGAGGCTTGTCGTTGTTGGGCGGCGTTACCTGCATGGTAGAACTAACGAACTGCAATTCTTTGAGCTGCTGGCCGCCGGTGCCGGAGGCGGCGCCGATTATCTCCCCATTGTTCGCCGCCGTGGCACTACCAATGCCCAAGGCATAGTAGCGTTCGTCCGGCGTGGGTGCGTAGATTGGAAAGCCAGCGGCGGAACAGTTTTGATTTGCGCCGGTGTCGAGGCCCGCAAACACAACTGCAGTCAAGCTATTGCTGCTAAATGTAAATTGGATAAGGCCGGCATTGCCCTTTGTTCCCGTGTCGCCCTCGCCGAGCGTGTTGGGGTTGCATGCGGCTACGACATAGCCCACCTGGTTCGTCGAATCAATGATGGCTCCGTCGCGAATGCCACCGTTGATGGCACCTTGGTTTGTAGTTCCGTTTACGCCGAGAGCAAGCGCCGTGGCCGCAGTAGTCCCGGCCGACGTCAGTACGTAAAAGTTAGAGCTACTATCGCCGACAAAAATATTGCCGGTGTCACCAACGTCGACCACTGGGGACGCGAGGTAGTTAGACCCGGGAATGACAGTTGCGCCAGTAACTGTGCAGCCGGTACCGGTAGTTGCGCTGGGTATGGTAGCGTCGAACTCGAACTTCGTTCCGCTTAACCCCGTAGCAATCACGGTTTGCGTTCCATTAATGGCAGCCACGTCCGCTGCGGTGCAGCCGTTGCCGGTGTTGGCGGTTACTCCCGCGATGGTGGCCAACTCTCCGATACTAAGTGAGTTGGTTACGGTGACTGTAACCACGGTTGTGGTTGCCGTCACCTCAGTCGGGATCGCTGACGCAGGGCTGGAGCTTACTTGCACCGGAAAATTCCCTCCCACATACGCTGGCGTTCCGTTGAACGTGGGAGTGATCGCATACAAGAAACCATTGTTGTCGCCAACGTAGGTGGTGTCGTCCCCATAATTGGTGAACGGGGATGAGAAGCTATCCGCCGCTCCCGCCACTGCGGTGGTGGCGTTGGCGGCAACCAAACCGAGGGGAAGCATGAAATCCGTGGCGATGCTTCCCGAAGTGCTTCCGGGAATTACCGGATCAGTGGCGCACGTCGGCAATGTGGTTCCGCCGTTGTTATTGCTGGCGCAGCCGGCGTTAGTTCCGTACTCGGTGCTGCCGCTGCCGAACGTCAGCACGTGCAGAATTGCTCCGATGTTCGGGTCATTCTCCACGTAGGAGATTTCTGTGCCACCGAGCGAGAGGCCAGGTGAAGTGGCGACCGGTCCGACGCCGGAGGCGTATGAAAATATGAATTCCGGATTCGAGAGATTACACAGCGACGTCCCAGACCCGCTGTAGAGCTGGTTGAAGGCGACGATGTTGGCCTGCGCGCCATTTGTTCCTGTAGTAACCGTGCCCCAGCTGAAATTGTTCAGTGCATTTGCGTCAGTCAGGGCCACGCCGGATCCTGGCGTCAGCGCGAAAACCGTCACCGTATCTCCCGACGCAACTGCCACGAAACGGTCGAGGGCGATACTACTGAGATTACGATTGATCGCCGCCGCCAGATTGGTTGCATTAGTAGCGACCGTGGTGGACACTTCGAAGTTTAACCCTGTGTTCGAGGTAGAAGATGACGTCAAGGTAAGAGTAAACGCGGTTCCGCCGGTCGGCGTTATGGTGATGGATGTAGTAGCGCCGGTCTGCGGTTCGCCGGTGAAGGTGCCTATAACATTGGCGCGCGTGTTCCCGGTTGACGCGTCGATGGGGAACACTGCGAAATCGGATGTGCAGTTCGGCGGCGCGTTCACGTTGAAGGTGTACTTTGCTGGTGACATGCCTTGCGCGACGCCGCCGGCGCCCAGCGAAATGGCCCAGTCCTTTTTCAATTTGCCTCTTACCCGCTTTCGCTGCGTTCCCTGCACCAGGCTTGCTTGCGCCGGGCCCGATTCTGCTGGCGCATTCCCGTGCAGGAGCCACTCGGCATAGGCTCGAGGCTCGTTCCACATTGTCGCCGCGTGCTCTGTCATAAAACCCGCGTTGAAGAGAACATGCCTTGAGCTCCAATCCATCGGCACGGAAACCGAACCGTCCGGCCTCGCGACGCCCTGTCCGAACGCTGGCGTCGCAAAGCTGATTGCAAGCCCGAATGCAGTCAGCAGCAACGCCGAAAATCTCGCAAGAAAGGCTGCGTTCTCACTCGGCGGAGTTCTAAGAGCGTTCATTGTCGATGCCCCTTCATGTCGCGATTCCGGGTGTAGCGCTGTCGTATTGCCGAGATGGATAAAACCTCAAACATTTGAAGGTCTGAGATCCTATATGTTCACAGTGTAAGAAACGAACCAGAGATTGTCCCGTTTTGCGGAGTAAGGGTGTTCCGTGATAGTACCCCCTGTTACGAAATCCGAACACTCTAGAAGCGGAGTACGAGTGTCGTCGTTCGGCAGGTCTTCAGTGAATTCGAGGCGGCATCAAGTTGTTTCGTCGGCGGTGGCCGTTTTCTTTGGTGGCCGAGTTTCGGATCGAGACGCGGCTAACGGCGATTACCACAGCTGCCTATGAATCAGCGTCAGATCGTTTCAATGCCGGGATACGAAACAAAGAAACCGGCCCGTAATGGTGGTTACGAGCCGGGAAGCCAAAACAATCACTGGCGGAGTCTTTACTGCCGAGGTTTGTCTTGCTCTTCTTGGGGATGCGACTGCTCTTCAGAGGAGGCACGAGGTGCTTTCTCCGGCCGCGCGTGAGCTTCTGTTGCAGAAGACTTCGGGTGAGGCTCGGATTTAGGTTCGCTGTCGGGACGCGCTGCAGGTTGTCCGTGTTCGGCACTCGCGGTGGATGGAGCGGTGTGCGCAGGCGCTTTGTTCTCAGCCGCCTTATTCTGTACGGCGTGGTTTGCAGCGGCTTTACTCTTTTGCTCGTTTGCGCGCGTGGTAGTTGCCTTCTGCTCGGCCGTTCGGTTTTCCTTTGTCTGAGCCGCGGCGGCCTTACTTTCAGCTGCCTTGTTTTCTGCGGCACGACTTGCCGCAGCTTTATTCGCCTTCGCCTTCTGCTCATCGGCGCGCTGTGTTTGCTGCTCAGTCGTTCGGTTTTGCTTTGTCTGAGCTGCAGCCGCCTTACTTTCAGCAGCCTTATTTTCTGCGGCGCGATTTGCCGCAGCTTTATTCGCATTCCCCTTCTGCTCATCGGCGCGCTGTGTTTGCTGCTCAGTCGTTCGGTTTTGCTTTGTCTGAGCCGCAGCCGCCTTACTTTCAGCAGCTTTGTTCTCGGCGATGCGATTTGCGGCGGCCTTATTCGCATTCTCCTTCTGCTCGTTTGCTCGCGCTGTCTTCTGCTCAGTCGTTCGGTTTTCCTTTGTCTGAGCCGCAGCCACCTTACTTTCGGCTGCCTTGTCCTCCGCGGTGCGATTTGCGTCGGCTTTATTTGCGTTCGCTTTGTGCTCGTTGGTTCGCGCTGCAGCTGGCTTCTCCTCGGTCGCCTGGTTTTCTTTTGTGCGAGCCGCAGCCGCTTTACTTTCGGCTGTCTTATTTTCGGCGGCGCGATTTGCAGCAGCCTTGTTTGCAGCAGCCTCGTTTTCTTTGGTGCTGGCTGTAGGCGGCCTATTCGCGATGGTCTTGTTCTCGGTTGTCGCGCCCTTAGCTGCCATCACACCTGATCCAGCAAACTCCCCCGCTCTGGATGTCGCAGCCACTCCTGGGTGGCCATGGTTGACCGATGCCAATTGCGCTCGGTTCGCTCGGGCAGCCTCCTGCTGTCGCGCTTGAACGGCAGTCGGCGGTGTGTGTGTACCGCGAGCTGCCGCTTCTTGTTGCGCCGTCGGGCGCGCTGTGGTGCCGCCTCGACCGCCGTTGTAGCTGACGCGGTTCACGGTGGTATTGTTGATGACGGTCTTGTTATAAACATTGGTAATGTTCGTCGCGCTCACATTGTTCACGGAGCGGTTGTAATAGAACCGCCCATTGTTCCAGTATCCACCTTGATAGCCAACCCCGGTATAGCCGAAGCCGTAAGCGATTCCGCCATAGAAGCCGACCTGCGGTCCCCAATAACCCGCGTTCCAGGCGTAGCCACCATTGCCCCAAGCCCAATAGCCAGGAGTCCACAACAGACCGGCCGCTGGAGGTTCTACCCAGGTTCCGGGCACCCAATAATAGCCGGCGGGACTGTAAGCCCAATAACCCGGGGTCCACATATAGCCGGCGGCGGGACAAACGGGCTGCTGATATACGGGAAGGACGGGCGGGGCGATGTTGATCGATACCGCGATTTGCGCCTGAGCCGCGGCGGATAGAGCCAGCATTATGACCGCGAACGCCAGCGCACGAATGAAGCGAATACTTTGCATGGTTACCTTTCGCCTGATCCCTCGTTCTCCCAACGTGGCGCTGCGATGGGTTGCGTGGACCAAGGGTCGAATTATGCGGACCTCAAACATTTTGGCCGCTTGGTTTTGAGCCATCCGAGGCTTACGAGGTTGTAATCGAAGCAGACGCAGACACCTTAAAGCGGCCTTTCGGATACCGTATTCGTATACTGGAATTGACCTGAGCTTTGCACTATGAGTTGGCGCGTGATTCTGGCGCGCGGGGGATTTTTCGCCAACAACTTTCCAACCGATGCCAACTCCACCGCGTTTATTGACTTGCCGGTTTCGCCAACGTAAGATTTGCCCCTGATGATCGGGCAGACCATCTCGCACTACCGGATCGTCGAAAAGCTTGGCGGTGGCGGTATGGGCGTGATCTACAAGGCTGAAGACACCGACCTTGGCCGTTTCGTGGCTCTCAAATTCCTGCCTGATGAACTATCGCGCGACCCGCAAGCCCTGGAACGGTTTCGCCGCGAGGCGCGCGCGGCATCGGCGCTCAATCATCCCAATATCTGCACCATCTACGAAATCGGCAAGCACGGTGAGCAGTCGTTCATCGCGATGGAATTTCTGGATGGCGTGACTCTAAAGCACCGCATTGCAGGGCGTCCGATGGACGTGGAGAGCCTGCTGACGCTGGGGATCGAAATTGCGGAAGGCATGGAGGCGGCGCACAGCCAGGGGATTATTCACCGCGACATCAAGCCAGCCAACATTTTTGTAACGAAACACGGGCACGGCAAGATCCTGGATTTTGGATTGGCCAAGGTGATGTCCCCGGCAAACTCCGCCAGCAACGCCGGGCCGGAACAAGCCATGGCCACGATGGACGAGCGGCAGCTCACCAGTCCCGGAACGGCGTTGGGGACCATCGCCTACATGTCTCCGGAGCAGGTGCGCGGCAAGGAACTGGATGCGCGTACCGACCTGTTCTCGTTCGGCGCCGTGCTCTACGAGATGAGCACCGGTACTGTGCCCTTTCGAGGCGACACCAGCGGCGTAGTCTTCGAATCGATTTTGAATCGAGCGCCCGCCCCAGCGATCCGATTGAACCCTGATATTCCACCCAAGCTGGAGGACGTCATCCAGCGCCTGCTGGAGAAAGATCGCGATCTGCGCTACCAGAGCGCCGGCGATCTGCGCAGTGACCTGAAGCGGTTGAAGCGCGACACGGAATCGAGCCGAACTTCGACCGCGACGGAGATTTCTGATCGCCACAATGCCGGGGCAACAACTCCCGGGCGCGAGGCAATGTCGTCTGCTGTAGTCTCCGGGCGCGTCGCCCAGGAGCACGATTCGATCAGCGACTCCCAGCAAATTGCCGGTCTGGCTTCCCGGCACAAGACAGGTCTCGCTGTCGTGCTGGGTTTAGTTGCGATCATTTTGGCCGTGGTCGGATTCCTTCTTTATCGTGGCCGGAATAGCGCGAATCCAGGCGCCAAGGCACCCGCTGGGCAGGCCAAAATCACCCAAATCAGCCACTGGAATAAATTGATCGATTCAGCCAAGCTGTCGCCTGACGGACACACAGTTGCCTTCAGTTCAGCTGCGGGAGGAGTGGAACAAGTCTTTTTAATGCTTACCTCGGGCGGCGAGCCGCTTCAGTTGACCCGCGATGAGGGGGACAAGGTTGTTGAGAGTTTTTCGGCTGACGGCACCGAAATTTACTACACGCGAAACCTGGGACGTGATGAAATTTGGGCCGTTCCGACCTTAGGAGGCTCCCCACATCGCGTGGTCGCGGGCAACTTCCTGGTACCATCGCCTGACGGCAATTCACTCTTCTACCTGAAGACGGATGCGCCCCAAACCGTCTTCCGCACAGGAAAATCCGGCCTCAACGAAGAAGCGCTTTTTAGTTTCGACAATCCTCCGCTTAGGATCAACTCAATTCTGCCGTACCCCGATGGACAGAATCTGCTGCTCACATCATTCCAGCATTCGTCCAACGAATATCGGTTTCAGCAGGTGAACTTGCCCAGCCGTAGAGCAAAAGACTTGGGCGTGTCCTTCGCCGTCCCGGTAATACCGGTGTGGGCCGAGCCAGGGAAATCGGTGCTCTTCAGCCGCGATGTCAATGGCCTCATCAACCTTTGGAAGTTTGAGTTGGCAAATCAAGCTTTGACGCAGGTGACGTTCGGTCCCGGGCCAGATTACTCCCCGCTGCCAGACCCTTCCGGCAAGGGGATTTACTACGTGAATGGAAAGCAGTCTGGCTTCTTGACGGTCTACCATCCCCAGTCCCAACACTCCGTAGATATTACTTCCGAAGACAGTACTCAACCCTCGATTTCGCCGGACGGCAAGCGAGTGATGTACCTCAAACTTTTGGGGCCGAGCCAAAACGAAGTTTGGGTATCCGACCTGGACGGCAGCAACAAGATCAGACTGGCAACATCGGGGTATTTCGATACTGGGGCCTGGATGCGAGACGGGTCGCGAGTGAGTTTTGAAGATCGCACAAGCCAAGGCACCAAAGCATTCGTAACTGGGGCTGACGGGCGTGACCTGCACGAAGTGGGGAAGATTGAAGGCTTGTCCGGTTTTGCCGCTTGGTCGATCGACGGAAAGGCGGCGTACTTCTCCGCCAGCACACCGGAACACCCAGCGTCCACATGGAAAGTCAACGGCGACGGTTCCAATGCCGAAGTTTTTGTGCAGGATTGCGCGAGCATGCTGGATGCTTCCGTGGACGGAAAATATTTGATTGGCCTCAACCCCGCGGGCGATAAAGCCGGCATTTATGAAGTTTCCATCGCCGACCGAAAATGCACTTCCTTAATTCCTGGTGCCGTAACCTATGGCCTCTGGTTTGCACGCGACGGCAAATCCTTTACCTATGTCAGTGCGGCGCAGGATGGGATGGTGTTTTATCGACAAGGATGGAAAGACGGGCAACTAGTCGGCAAACAGGAAGTAGCTTTGAAACTTCCCTTCGCCTTCCGCCTGTATTACCGGGGTAATGCCTTTGATTTTTCCCGTGATCTTGCGTCTATTGTCTATTCACGTCCCGGTGGCGAGGCCGACCTTTACTTGCTAAGTCAAGCGCCCTAGGCACGACTCCGGGTCGAATCGCCAGATGAACTACTTCCAAGCAAAAGTGGATACCGAATTTTCCTTCAAAGGAACTGAAGCCACCATATCCCCGAGCCGCAGGTCGATCGTCCTTGCGGATCCTGTGTTGGTTAGAACCAACACCTGCTGGCCGTCGGGATTCTCAAGCGCAACATGCTGCAAGTTAGCGGCCGAACTCTGAGAGTCAAAGCGGCGAGCTCCGCGTCGGATGACGCGCGAATAGTGAGCGAACGCCCAGTACTGCCCGCTGCGCGTGATCTGCTTCGTTTGTGAATTGATGGT
>JBEKGG010000004.1:0-44921 GCA_050012915.1 Terriglobales bacterium
TGATCTTCCAGCACGTTCCGTAGCGCTCATCGAAGAGACTTGGGGCTCGGTTATGCAAGTTCTGGGATACCCCCTATCGCAAACCCTCCAGGAAGCGGAGATCTCTCGAACTTAGTTCCGGGAGTTTTGCTGGCCGGGGAAAAAGCGCAGCATGCAATTTCCTGCGCGCCGGCACAGATTAAAGATCATGGCCAAGATTACCAATCAGGCGGGAGTGGAATCCACGTTATCGGCGAAACCAATGACGCTTCATCATGTGGGTTTTGTCGTGGCCTCGATCAACCAGGTGGGGTTCAAATTTGCGGAATCTCTCGGCACTCAGTGGAATAGTGAAATCATCCACGACCCGCTGCAGGGAGCTCGAGTAGCATTTCTGCATCCGGCCGGGCCCGAGACGCCAGCCGTGGAACTCGTGGAGCCGGACGCGGAAGACTCGCAACTACACAACTTTCTCCGTCGCGGCGGCGGTCTGCATCACGTGTGTTACGAAGTCGACTGCCTGGATAAACAACTCGTCCAAAGCCGTTCCGCGGGAGGGGTGATTGTACGGAAACCTCAGCCGGCGGCCGCTTTCGGCAAACGTCTGATCGCCTGGGTCTACACTCGCGAAAAACTCTTATTGGAATATTTGGAGCGTTTCCCCGCGCCGCAGAATGCTTCAGCATTACAGGAAGCGTCAACAACACCCGCCCCGTAGCTTGGCGTCTATTTGTCGGCTGCTGGCTCCGCCCCAATGCGGCTGGAGTCCATAACCTCGGGATGCAAGTATCGCCCTTGCTCGCCAGCCGGCTTTTCTTCTTCGACCTTCAGCGGGTGGGCCTTGGCGTACGCGTCCTGCCGGATACCTGTAACCTGCCAGGACACTTTCACTCCCGGTTTGCTGGTGCGAATGGTGAACTGGTTGTTCTCGATCTCATTAATCACGGTGGCCTGCGCAAACGTACCAATCGCCGTCAACTGGTAGCGAAAATCCCGATTCAGTTTTTCGAAATAGTCCGGCAGAGTCACAACCGCCTTGCCATGCTTGTCCGTCATCACCGAACCGTTGTAGACGTCCATCATATCCGGCGACTCTACGAACGAGTGGTACAGGTACTTATTGCCGGGATCCATGGGGTCGTCTATCTTAAACGTGCCCGTCGTCTTGCTGAGATTTCCAATCACGTCCAGATCGCCCGGTGCGATCCATTTCAGCGCGCCTTGTGACTGCTGTGCGGTAGTCGAAATCACCGCGGGATGGGGACCATCGCCGAGCAAGTAAAACCCGATCGGACCGATCGCCTTATACTCGCCCATAATCTGGTTCCCTGTAACGTTGTCTTGCAGCAGTTGCTTGCCGAACCCTTCAATGCCGCTCAGGAGAATATCGCTCGCGTTGGTGATGGTGATATTCCATCCATTGAACGGGTCGACTGCCGCACTCATGACTTCGACACCGTTTGTAATCAGGCCACCCTCGGCTCCTATCTGGATTCCGGTTTGGCAAAACTCCTCATGAGTGTTCGTAATGAGTACCGAGTAGCCGATCACCGCGATGCAGGTCCCAATCGTTGAATTCTTAGCGCCGATCCCCGAAACCGTAACGTTGTCCAGTCCGCGTATAGGAAAGCCCAGCTCGCGGAGGTTGCTTAACATCATGACCCCGATCGTACCTGTTCCACACGTCGAGCAATTTTTGTTGAACTGGATATTGATGTTGCGATACGGGCCGCTGCCCGCTGCGCTGCGCGCCGTACTGTACTGCCCAAGCAGGAGACCGTACTTCGTAGCGTTGTTAATATCGACATCCTCGAGGGTCGACCCCTCCAGCGCGCTGTTGTTCAGGATGCCGGTTGTCGCTAGCCCATAGGCATCCACGGTCATGCTCTTCACTTGTACATCGAAAGTGACGGACTGGTTATTTCCCATCTGCAAGACTGGATCGGCCGCGCTCGATCCTGCCCGTAACGTTGTGTTTGATTTGTCGGTCAAGGTCGCAACCCCCAAGCCTTCGACGTGCGTCTTAGAGGGAACTTGCCAGGTCGCAGTGGTAATGATCACGGTGTTGCCCAACCACAGTTTTCCTGAAGCCTTTCGGGGAAAGGGATTCGCCGAACAGCTCTGGGTTCCCGTAATTCCCCGCGCGTCAATCGTGGCGCTGGTAAGTCCAGTCGCCATCGCAGCCGACCACGCATTAAAGATCTGGGCGCAGATGTCGGAGCCAGGAAACGCCTTTGCATCCCAGGAAACGCCGTCGGTGACGGTGCCTTTGGTGCTGTTGGCTATGACGGGCTGCCCAGGCGTGTATTCCTGGCCTGAAAGGAGAGTAGTGAACGCCATTACGATGCTGACCAATGCACTGATCTTCAACAGTCTCGCTGTGCTCTTTTGATGTCCCATCTCGTTATCCTTTAGGCCTCAAGACCGCCCCGAATGCGGCAAGACTAGGCTTTGTATTTCACTATGTTTTTACTTCCTGATTTACGCTTCATCTACTTGAGCTGTGTGAAGTGGTGCCAGAGGACCATGGTCGGGGGGAACCGCAACGTAGCATACGGCAGACTGGAACAAAGTCAAGCCAAAAGTTACCCCATGAATTCTGTCGCCTTGCACCAGAGTCCTTGTGGAATGATTTTGCCGAAACTCTGCATTATTTTGCGGAAAGCTTGTCGACACGGCTCGATCCACCCCGCGCTGGCGATTATTTCTTCTTTTTTTTATTTGTCCCAGCCGTCAGCCGAAAGATGCGGGTTTGCCAAGTGTGACAGTCGCTTGCTGGCTGGCTGCAATCGGTTGTGCCGGTCTGACTGGTGTTGAAATACTCCCCGACTCCGTAAAAGGTGAGGTCGTCGGTCGAGTCAACCACCGTGGCAGCGTACTCGCCCCAATGATTTGTGTTCTCTTCGTCTCCGGTTCCTTGAATGATGGTGGTCGGTGCAGCGAAGCTCGAAGCCATCCAGGGGAGCGCAACGAAGTTCAGGGCTGGGTAGTTGGGAGTCTGGCACGAAGAGCAATAGGCGCCGGAAGTGGTGTAGGTGAAACCCAGATTTCCGTTTTCATCGAGGGCAGCGCTGGGCATGAAATAGAACAGAGTGGCGTTGGGGTCCTGCAAATCCGGAGGTCCGGACGAGCCGCCGCTATTAACCAGCACGGAAGCCGTATCGTTGGAGACACTGAGAATGTAATACCGGATTCCAGTGCGCTGATTGGCGGCGCTTTCCATCACCACATGGGAGGCGGTCAAAAACTCGCCGTTGGGCCCACCCGTGGTTGACAGATTGTTGTAGGTGAGCCGGTTGGCCATCCGGTCGCCCAATGAGTCTACGCAAGGCGTGCCGTAGTTCCCGCAAGTAGGGCTGCCGTAGGGGCCGATGTCATTGGTATTGGTACTGGGCTCGGGAACGCAGTAAGTATTGGTTTCGGCTCCACGCCGGGATGTGTTGTAGCAGCCCGGAGTGTAGGGATTCACCGTGACAAAAGTAGGTCCGGCAAGCCCGTTCGTTCCCCAAGTGAACAAGGCTAACTGGTTCGACGTACATGGCGTCGTATTGCTGGTACACCAGTCCTCGCCGTTGTTGCCCTGCTGTGCATTGCTGGGGTTCACAACAGACAGGAAGTACTCGCCTTCGCCGGTGACGGGAGCGGCCGCGCTGTCGACATCCGCGACATCGACGGAATGGATGAGACTTGGCTCCTGAGCCGGCGGAATCATGTAGGTGTAGCAGACCAGCGGATTGGAGGCCTTGCCCTGCACGATATCGGCGCGGTCCAATTGACAAGCCTCGAAGCCGACTGGGTAGTACCAGGAAGTGGGATCGGTGAGATCGAAAGTGATGTAAAAGCCATTCGACCAAGTTGCGGCACGGGGCCAATCGGGATAGTAGTAGTAGGTCGTACCCGTGCTGCAATTGTTCGAACTGGGGACACACGGAATAACGGTGCCCATATTGTATTGGTAAGCGTACCACTCGGTTTTGGACGAGGACAGGTCGCTCGCTGAACTTACCGCCAAACACCAGGCATAGTTGGTAATACCGTTGACGGTGTAGCTGACGTGGCGGCTGATTACGAACTCCTTATCCAAACGATCGAAGAGAACCTGGACGTTCCCGGTACTGCCGCGGCACTCCGACTGCGTGGAACTGGACCACAACGCCGCCACATTGTGCGGCACAGCCGTGGTTCCGCCTGCGCTGGTGTAGATAGGCTGACCGGTTACTTTGTCGAAAGCCTGAACATACTCGGCATTGACCCACTCCAGGACTTGGGCATTCTTGCCGCTAACAGTTGGGCCGACGGCAACATTGGCATCGAGGTTATAGCTCCCGTCGAAGAATTGATAGCTTTCGCCGATGTTCTGCTCGGCGTCAATACCTTCGATCTGATCTCCGCTCCACGAGCCCTCAGTACAGGAGGACGACTCACAAATTGGAATGGCGCCTTTCGAGGTATGCTCCGCAACCTGTGCGGCGGTGTAAGGACCGGCAATGGCTCCTTGCTGACAATCGCCGGAATTGCAAGACTGCCCCCATGATGCGGTCGCAAAGAAGAGAATCGGAAGAACCCAATTGCAAAAGCGCATCTATGTTTTAACCCACCTTGTCAACAACCTAGATAGTTCCCCAACACATAACAACGCAACTTTTATACCAAAGAATCTGACTTTACTGTTATTTATTGACAATAACTTGCGAGATGCGGGCGCGAAGGAGGTGAAAAACTGTGCATACACGAAGAACAATACTGCGCTTTGCGGTGTCGGTGCCGAATACAACGAGGACGTCTTGTTCGGGTCAAGCGTTGTCCAGCGCCTATCCGAATTGCTCGATTGCAACCCGGGGCGCTCCTGCATCGGCATAAGCAAATTTATATCGCCACAGGTCAGCCGGACAGGCGCACTCAAGATCCTTCTGGTCACTTGAGCGGTTGGTCGTTGCCACAAGAGATTCCCGTAATGGGCTGCGCGGGCCACGTTTTCGTTGTGGCACCCTTCCGTTCGTGTTAGCCTGCTCACATGTTGGTTCGGAGCCGCGTGAATCGCGTTTCTGTCCTCGCCTTCTTCGTTCTTCTGTTAGCCTGCTTCGCATTCGCCGATTCCCAAGTGACCATGCAGTATCTGGGTCATGGGGGCACAAACCAGAACCCGGTTTATCCCTGGTATTTTCAAGTCAACAATGTGCCCACCACGCTGATTTGCGACACCCTCAACAACGTAAATGTCAAAGGTGAAACCTGGCAGGCGAATGTAACCAACATCCTCAACGGTCCGACTGAGGGCTTGTTCAAGGGCAGCACTCTGATCGACTACAAGGCTGCCGCCATAATTTTCAGCGACGTCTTATTTCACGACGCCAATGCGAGCGACGCGAATTGGGCGATCTGGGCGCTGTTCACGCCGAGCGCGAAGAACAGCAAATATTTCAATGCGGGCGCGCTGGCTCTATATAACGCGGCTCTGGCGCTGGCCAATAAGATGCCGAAAAGCTTTTTCAATAACTACGTGATCTACACGCCAATCCCCGGAACGCAATCCTGCAAGACTTGCGGGCTGCCGCAGGAATTCATTGGCTATAGTCCCGTGCCCGAACCTGGAACTCTTTTATTGTTTGGAACTGGTCTGGTGGCATTGGCTGGCGCGCTTCGAAAGAAACTCGCTCGATCCTAGTCGTACTCGATCTATCCCTTCACCGTCGTCTCCCGACAGCCCGGCTCCGGGCACACATATCTCAGCACATTGCGTTGCCGGTCCAGACTCGAAATAAACATGGGACGGCCGTGCTTATCACAGCGTGGCTGATCGTTGTTAACCACGGGTGGATTGTCCTTGATGGGGGTGACGTACCCTAGCGACTCGTTGAAGCAGCGGTGACAGAACTTCTCGGTGCAGCAAAAAAACTCGATCGAATAATTAACGCTGAACGGGGCGAGCAGAAATTCCATGGTCCGGTAATGCTTGTCGCACAGGGGAAGGATGTCGATCCTCACGGGGGAAATTCTAGCATCGCGGGCAAAACAAAACCGGCGGACTTAGCCGCCGGTAGTTGGTTCGTCACTGATGTGGGTGAGGACGCTGGTCGCACCACAGAAACTTAGTTGCTGCTGCTGTCGTCGCGTCGCTTGAGCGTCGGCTTATCGTCGTCGCTAGTGGTCGACCCATCCTGGCCGGTGCTATTGGTGGTCGAGGCGCGCCGCAGACTCGGCTTGTTGGCGTCTTTCAGATCGTTTGGCTTGCGGCGGTTTTCAAGCAACGCCAAACGCGACTTGACGTCGTCGAATTCGGACGTAGTCACCGTATATTCCTGCTTCGCCGGCAGGATCTTCTCGATCTCTTCCTGGGACTTGGCAATGCGATCTGGGGTTTGCGGATGCGAAGCAAAAGCCTTGGACAGCGTCCCCGGCTTCTTCTTTTCCATGGCCTGCAGCTTCTCGAAGAAGGCAACGAAAGATTGCGGGTCGTATCCTGCCTTATACATATATTGCAGTCCGAGGTAGTCGGCTTCAGCCTCGAATGAACGCTGGAAGCTCAGAAAAGTCATGGGCAACGCAAGGCCAGCAGCCTCATAAGCCGCATAACCGATGCCCCCGCCAACCATAATAAGAGGAATGGTGGCGAAGTTCGCATATTGCGAACGGGTTAACTGCCGGGTAGCGTGGCGAGCGCAAACATGCGCGATCTCGTGCGCCATTACGCCGGCCAGTTCCGCCTCTCCGTCGGCCGCCAAAATTGTTGCAGAGTCTACGTAAACAAATCCGCCGGGAAGCGACATCGCGTTGACCTGGTCGGAGTCGATGATCTTGAAGGTAAAAGGAACCTGCGCGTCCGAATTGCGAACCAGATTCTGACCCAGGCGATTCACATATTCCGTGATGACCGAATCGGTCACAAACTTCGAAGTCGAGTCCACCATCATCGAGTATTGCTTCCCCATCTTGATATCGCTTTCGATGGAGTACCAATTCCCCAAACCGCGCTGGCCGATTTTGCGGTTGCCAATAGCATCCACGTCACTCTCGCCACCGTCGTGCTTTACCTTGTCAGGATCAGCGGGCTGAACCGGAGCGCTCTGCGTGCCCTGGGCAGTGGAGTCAGGGGTGGTGGTGCTGCCTTGTCCGGGCGCGGTGCCAGAAACTCCAGGGTCCCCGCTGGGAACTGGCGCGCTGCCTGGACCCGGTTGGCTACCCGGAGTGCCGGTTTGCCCAAAACCCGCAGGCGTAAAACTGCAAAAAGCGAATAGCGCAGCCGATAGTAACAAGAGTCGGAACTTCATAGCCAAACCCCGTTTTTCCGCCCGAGCGGGCCTCTGGTCCGATTATACGCCTGGAAGCAAGTACAACTCCGCACAATCCTCTATGAGGTTCGACGCAGAATAGGTCCCGAAGGTTATCCGGGAGTTTGGACTCATGGCGCCGCCGGTAACCCTTGGATGCTTTGGGGCTGAACGTTTTCGCAGAATTTGCCGCCCCCGCGCAAGATCCTTCGCCCGGCTGACGCCGGACTCAGGATGACGTCCTTTCGGAGGAATGTGGGCGAATTTGCGTCGTTTGCTTCGGAGTCGTAACATGACGCGGTCTCAATGTCAGGAGGGTTTCTTGCTCGATCGCCGACGCTTCCTCAGTGCTGGTTCGGGTCTTGCCGCTGCTCTCACTTTGCCCGGCCGGCTGTTTGCCCAGATGCAAGCAGCTCCCGCAACGCTTCCCGATTCCTCTCTTTACCAACGCGATCAGGATGCCTATTGGGCCGAACTTCGCAAGCAGTTTCTGATTCCGTCCGACGAGATCTATTTGAACAACGGCACCGTCGGATCGAGCCCGGCACCTGTCCTGCGCGCCATTTTCGACGGCTACACGCAAACCGAAAAGATGGATCAGCAGGATCCCGAGGATTACCCGATTTGGGGATACGCCGCGTGGAACCAGTTTCGCGATCCGCTGGCCGATTTTGTGGGTTGCAAGCGCGACGAACTTGCCCTGCTACGCAATGCCACCGAAGCCAATGGCTATATCGCGAACGGTATCGATATGAACCCCGGCGACGAAGTGCTGATGACCGACCAGGAGCATCCCGGCGGCCTGCAGCCGTGGCGGCTCAGAGCGAAGCGTTATGGCATCGTAATCAAGACGGTGACTTTGCCCAAGCCACCGAAAGATGCCAGCCAGGTTTTAAATCTGTTCAACGATGCAATAACACCGCGCACTCGCGTGATCTTTTTCAGCCACATCACCACTGTTACTGGCGTCGTTCTTCCAGCCAAGGAAATCTGCGCGCTGGCGCGCTCGAAGAATATTTTGTCGGCGGTCGACGGGGCCCACGTGACCGGCATGATGCGCCTTAATCTGCACGACCTCGGCTGCGATATGTATTCGTCGAGCCCGCACAAGTGGCTGCAGGCTACGAAAGGAACAGGATTCCTGTATGTGCGAGACGAAGTCATCGATCGCATATGGAACACGATCGCGACCGAGGGGTGGGACGAGCCGGAACTGCGAGCCGAACGCTTTCAGCGGATCGGTTCGTCGAATGTGCCCGCGCTGTGGGGTCTTCTCGCGGCGATTAACTTCGCCAATGGCATTGGCATGGAGCGTATCGAGCGCCGCCATCGCGAGCTTTGCGACTACATTCTCTCGCAGATGATGAACCGCGGCGCGGAATCGTGGACCTCGCCTGATCCGGCGCTGCGCTGCGCCATCGCGACTGTAAACGTTCCTCCGCTGAAGCGCATGGAGATGGAGAACTGGATGTGGAACACCCACAAGATTCGCATCCGCGGCGGCGAGCCATCCAAGCTGCGGCTGTCTACCCCGTACTATTTGCAGAAAAAAGATATCGATCGTTTTCTGGAAACCTTCGATGAGTTTAAGAAGAAGAAAAGCGTGGGGTGAAGACCCAGTTTACTGCCACCCCGCGCTAGATCCTTCGCGGCCTTGCGGCCGCTCAGGATGACGTCAGGGGCCACGGCAGGTGGTTAGTCGTAATATTCCAGTCCCAAGTGCGTGATCAATTTTTCGCCGCGCAGATGTCGCAGCGTGTTCTTCAGTTTCATCAACTGAATGAATAGATCGTGTTCCGGATAGAGTCCCGGTGCGGTCATGGGAGATTTGAAATAAAAACTCAGCCACTCCTGAATGCCGAGGCCGCGAAGCTCCGCGCTGCGCTGTGCCAAATCCATAAACAGAACTAAGTCGAGCACGATGGGTGCAGCCAAGATCGAATCCCGGCAAAGAAAATCCACTTTGATCTGCATCGGATAACCGAGCCATCCGAAAATATCGATGTTGTCCCAGCCCTCTTTGTTGTCGCCGCGGGGCGGGTAATAATTGATGCGGACCTTATGGGTGAAATTGCCGTAGAGTTCGGGATAGAGTTCGGGCTGCAGAATGTGTTCGAGGACGGAGAGTTTAGATTCTTCTTTCGTTTTGAATGACCCCGGGTCTTCGAGCACTTCGCCGTCGCGATTGCCCAGAATGTTCATCGAGAACCATCCGTTGAGGCCGATCATTCGCGCCTTGAAGCCGGGGGCGAGGATGGTCTTAATCAGGGTCTGCCCGGTCTTGAAATCTTTGCCGCAGATGGGAGCTTCGTTTTTTCGCGACAGCTCGCGCATCACAGGAAGGTCGACGGTAAGGTTGGGCGCTCCGTTCGCGAAGGGCACTCCCTCCATCAGAGAGGCGTAGGCGTAGATCATCGAGGGCGCGACGTTCTCGTCGTTCGTGGTCAGCGCTTTTTCGAATGACTTCAACGCTTGATGCGCCGCGGTGGGCTCGATATAACTCTCCGTCGATCCGCACCAGATGGTGATCAGTCGTGAGGCTCCGGAAGTTTTTCTGAAATCGCGAATGTCGGCCCGCACCTGCTCGGCAAGATCCATCTTGTTCTTGCCTTTTTTGATGTTGGGTCCGTCGATTTTCTTGACGTAGTTGTGATCGAAAACGGCTTTGCGCGGTTTGATCGAACTTAGGAACGGTTTGATCTGGTCCAGCAATTCGCGATCGAGAACGCCGGCGTTTTTGGCGGCGGCGTACATGTCGTCTTCAAAAATGTCCCAGCCAGTAAAAACCAGATCGTCGAGTCCGGCCAAGGGGACGAACTCCTTGATCTTGGGAGAGCGCGCGTCGGTGCGTTTGCCGAGACGAATCGTCGCCATCTGCGTGACCGAGCCGATGGGCTTGGCGATTCCCTTGCGTATGGCTTCGACGCCGGCGACAAAGGTCGTCGCGACCGCGCCCATGCCGGGAATCATTACGCCGAGCTTGCCTTTGGGAGATTGAATCTCGCTGCCGATATTTTTTCTGGTTTCTGTTTTTGCGGACTTCTGCCGAATCGCCATCGTGTCGAGGCTTCCTTAATGAGAGCTCTTGCTAGTGAGAGCCGGGGATGTAAGGCAAACAGGTATGTTCTCGTAGTGCAACGCGAATTGCAACCGATTGAGGTCGAATGCGCAAGAACACAATTCAACGGGGCGAGTCTGGCATCGGACGGACGATTGCTCAAATCTTTTTCACTCTGACTTTCGACTCGTCCCCACTCCTCCCAACACCAAAAATCCATTGTCACAATCGATTTTTTCCGTTGGACTCAGTCCGCATCTTCCGCCATCATTCAAATCAAGTTCGTGCTTGCGATGCAGCAAGTCGCGCGAGCCCGTTGTTTGCCTGTCAGCCTTGTAGCGGCGCGCAAATCTCCTGACCTCGTTGTTCATACCCACTGCTGAGTGGCAGCTCTGGCCTCTCGCCGGGGTGCGCTCCTCACATTCAAAACAGGAGATTCTATGAGATCAATTCGCAGGTTTTCGTTTGCCGTAGTCCTGACTTTAGGCGCCTTGGGCCAATATGCCGGCCTGGCGCACGCACAAAGTGCCGTGGAGGGTAGGTTTAACCTGCCTTACGAAGTGAGATGGGAAAACACCGTGGTTCCGCCTGGAGATTATGAGTTCTATCTCCGTTCTGCTGGCGCATCGGAATTACTCACGCTGCAAAAGATCGGTGGCAACTCGTGGGAATTTCCGGTGCTGGCGCGCGCGCCCGAACAGGTTCGCTCGGGTGATCTCAGCCAACTGACTTTCGTCATCCGAGACGGAAAGCGGTTTGTCAGTTCCATGCAATTGCCGGAGTTCGGGATGCGCCTGGCTTTCATCGTACAGGACAAGCCTGCACATTCTGGCAAGCAGGTAGCGCACGCTGGGCTCATATCGCTTGCTCCCCCAGACAAGTAGTTCGTTGTCCGGCGCCCGGGAGCAGGATTGATTTGCTTCCGGTGCGCCGGAGTTGTTCGCGTCAGGTCACGCTCGTTTGAAACTGGAGGATTCCGTGGCGAAAAGGAAATCGAATAAGAACCAAGTAACTCTCAAAGTTTTGGCTGGACATCTGGGACTCGCTCCGGGGACGATTTCAAAAGTGCTGAACAACGCGAACGGGTCGGAGGCGATTTCGCAGCCCACGAAGACTCGCATCGTCGCGGCGGCGCGCCGATTCCAGTACCGGCCCAATTTTCTGGCGCAGTCATTGCGAACCAAGCGCACCTACATGATCGGTGTGCTGGTGCTTGAAATCGGCGATCCGGCGAGCGCGCTGGTGATTGCCGGCATCGAGCGCTTCCTGAGACGGCGCGGCTACCTTTGCATGACTGGCGTACACCGCAATAATGAAGACATGTTGGAGGCCTACGGAAACCTGTTTCTGCGCCGCGGCGTCGAGGGATTGATTACGGTCGATGCCGACTTTCCTTATCGCTCACGCTTGGCGACCGTCGCGATTGCAGTTCCGCGAAGCTGGACCGCGAAGAATTCCATCGGAACCGTGGATGATTTTGGTCGTTCTCTGCAATCGAGGCGATTCCTCGAGCGCGTAGGGGAAACCGCCGCCGACGCGTTATTGCGGCAAGTCGAGCGTCACGGAGACGGGACTCTCAGCGGCGATCCCGAATTGATGATGCATGATCGACCTCACCCGACCGCGGTGATGTCGAACGGATGAAGGAAAGCTCCGAGACATTACTGCCAATCCGCGCGAGATCCTTCGCGGCCTTGCGGCCACTGAGGATGACGTCCAGAACAAGTGGTGTCCCGAGATCACGTGTGCCTCAGGTGATTTGTGAGTTGCCCTTCACGTCGTCGCTGAGAATCATGGCTTCGGCAATCTCCTTCATGGAAATCCGTTTTTGCCGACTCTGCCGCTGCAACGTCAGATAGGCCTGCTCTTCGCTCAATCCCAGGTCCCGTTGCAGAATTCCCTTGGCGCGTTCGACGAACTTTCGGGTTTGCAGTTTTTCCGAGAGATCGGAGTTCGCATCTTCCAACCGCGCCAGCTCAATTTCCGCTCCGACCAGAAATCCGGCGGTCGCGATCAACCGAATCTGCCGGCTGGTATGAACATGCGGGCGTCGATGCTGCAGATTGACGACTCCCACCACGCGCCCGCGACATAACAAGGGCACGGAAAGAAATGCTTCGTAGCTATCCTCCGGCAATTCGTGGAACAGGCGGAAGCGAGGATCCTGGGCGGCGTTCTGGGTCACGGAAACCGGCTCCCGATGCTCGGCGACCCAGCCTGTAATTCCGTGCCCAATGCGCAACTTGAGGCGATCGACAACTTCCGGATGCGGATTCTTCGACGCCCGGAGCACGAGTTCATTACCCTCAAGCACGTAAATCAGGCAGGAATCGCATTTCACCAGGGCTGATGCGAACTCTACGAGGCGGTCAAGAACTTCATGAAACGGGTCGGCGGCCGCTCGCTGACTGGCAATGCCGTGCAGCAGATCAACCTGCAAATCTTCGGTAAGAAATGATGAGTCCATGACTCATATTATCTACCGAGCTTGTCCGTCTTAGGCATTCGTAATTTTGATGGGTTCGATACGAACAGTCGTTGGTCGTTCGTCATGGCCAACGACCAAAAACGAACGACGAACGAGCGCTTTACTTTTCCAAATCTACCGTCTTTATGGGCAAATCCCAGTGGGCGTCGAGAATTTCGAAACGGCGCTGTTCTTCGCGCGTGTAGGCCGCCTGATCGGGGAATAATTGTTTCTTGAGCGCATCTTCGTCGAAGGGCTCATTGGCCACGGTGGCATTTTTGAAGATGATGGTTACGCGATAATCCCAGCGCCCGTCTTCCGTGGTGTGGTAGCGGGGCTGGTCCATCCAGACCTTGAGCAGGCGGCCCATCTCAACTTCTTTATTGAGCAGCGGGTAGTGATTTTTCTTGAAGAGCTGCAGGAATTCATCGGCGTGTCCCCATTTTGTTTTGTAATAGTATTCGATGACAAATGGCTGGCCGGCCGCGGCGGGAGCAGTTTGGGAAAAACCAAAGTTCGTGCCCAGAAACAACAACGCTAGAGCGAAAACGAAATGCTTCATGATGAGTTTCCTCTTGGAGGGTTGAGAGTTTTTTCCCAGCAGCAGGAGTGCCGACGCCACTAGATTAACTCTCAGTGGCGCTGATGCGGTTCTGCCAATGCGACCACACAAACCAGATGATTCCGGCTGCCAGAACGACTCCGATGATGAGATCGAACTGGTGAAAATACTTTCCCAGCTCGCGCCAGTTTTCTCCGAGCTTCATGCCGAACCAAGCCAGCGCGAAGCACCAGGGCCAGGAACCAAGAAAAGTATAGACATGAAATCGTCCGCGCGGCATGCGGGCAATACCGGCCGGCAGCGCGATAAAGGTACGCACCACGGGAAGTAATCTCGCTATCAGAACCGCAAGATATCCCCAGCGCGCGAAAAAGCGATCGGCCCAATCCAACTCTCGCCGGCCCATCAGAATCCAGCGACCATATTTTTCCACTAGCGGACGACCGCCGTAGCAACCGATTTCGTAGGCGACGAACGAACCGACGTTACACCCGATGGCTCCCGCGGTCGCGGCCCAGAACAACTTCATGGTGCCTTCAAACACGAGGTATCCGGCAAAGGGCATGATCAATTCCGACGGGAGTGGAATGCAGGCGGACTCAATCGCCATCAGAAAGGCAATGCCAGCGTAGCCGGTCATGGCGACGACGGAATGGATGAACACAAAAAGAACGCCAAGAATCTTCTCAGTCATGTGATATATCGCGGACAAAATCTGCAGAGACGTAGCTCACTACGTTCCTTGCCAACGTTGGACACTGCAAGCAACGTCCGTACACTTATTTCAGAATGAGCCTTCCTGAGTAAAGGTGAATCCCGGCAGGGACGCGCCCTGCGCGCCTTTTGCCACTTTCACGCGCACGGTGGGCGCATCGGGAGCGGTGACCTCGGCCGGACGCAGCACGGCATATTGCGAGAACACTTCGCTGTAAACTTTCGTGACGAGGTAATCCCGTCCATCGTCATCCTTGCGCCAGACCTGCCCGAGTTGGACGGACTTTACTGCCACTCTTTTCTCAACCTTTCTGGGAGCACTTCCAGACTACCTAGCGCGTTGGCCCTCGTCAATCGGGAGGGCGCCACAAATGGATTACGAAAGGATTGGATTGATTTTGTGCTACGCAGAGGGGCGAGGATGCTCGTCTCTCCATTCAGGATTTGATTCTGCTAACATTCAGATTCGATTTCACGCGATTGAGGAAGGCACATGGTGCGCGGCGTAGTTCCTCGTCAACCTGCAAAAACAGGGCGTCACGAAGGCGCTCGGATCTCGCGCTCGGTCAAGAAAACCGTCACCACCCCGGCTAAGGGAAAAGCGCCGAAGGCTGGCAGCTTAAAAAATTACGATCCGCTGGCGCCGGAGCGCGTTGCGGAAATTCTCAAGCGGCTCGACCTACTTTATCCGGATGTAACCTGCGCGCTGACTCACAAGAGTGCATGGGAGTTGTTGGTGGCGACCATCCTGTCGGCACAGTCGACGGATGTGAATGTGAATCGGGTGACCCCGGAATTGTTTCGCAAATATCCGACCGTCGCCGACTTTGCCGCGCTTACCCCGGAACAGCTTGAGCCTGACGTCCGGTCGACGGGATTCTTTCGCAATAAATCAAAGTCAGTTGTGGGCGCAGCCAAGAAAATCGTCGGCGAGTTTGGCGGGCAGGTTCCTGACGACATGGAAAAGCTGCTTACGCTGCCGGGCGTGGCCCGCAAGACTGCCAATGTCGTGTTGGGCTCATGGTTTCACAAAGCCGACGGCGTCGTCGTCGACACTCACGTCACTCGCATTTCGCGCCGGTTGGAACTCTCCAAGAATACGGATGCGCCGAAAATCGAGCAGGACTTGATGAAGATCATCCCGCTCGAGAAGTGGATTCTATTCGCGCATCAATTGATCTGGCATGGCCGCAAGTTGTGCTTCGCGCGCCGCCCGAAATGTGTGGATTGTGCGCTGGAGAATATCTGCCACGCCGGAGATAAGACCTGGACAACGGTCGAAGTACACAAAAACGCGAAACTTTGAGCGGCGCGCTCAAACAGCTGTGTCGTCCTGAGCGCGCAGTCCGTCGGGTCGCTCGCGACCGGACGGGCGGAGCCGAAGAACCCCTCACCGCTTTAAGTTCCCAAGCCGCCTCAAGGCATTCTTACCAATAGCCTCTTGCCAGAATTCCCTTTCGCGTTCATTTCGAGCACGAGCACATGGGGATCTTTCGACTCCGTGGCTGCTTCGCTTCGCGAAGCAGCTACTGCGCTCAAGATGACAGCGCCGAGTAGAATGACAGGGCCCAGTAGAGGTTCTGCTAGACTTTTTATTCTGACCTCGTCTAACGACTCTTCAGGACCCGAATGCGCACTTTCATCTCGTTTGCTATTGTCATATTTATGAGTACTTTCGCCGTGGCCCAGACGTTGTCCGTTCCTCAGGCCATCACTGACCCCAAGCAGATTTCGAGCAAGCCTAACGCCAACGTGGAGCAGAGTCAGCAGAGTCTTTCTATCGAAAAGCTCTACATGACGCGCCAGGTAGGCCGTGCGTCGTGGTCGCCCGACGGCAAGACGATCGTATTCGTCAGCAACATCAGCGGGCGCAATAACCTCTGGCTGGTGCCGGCGGAAGGTGGCTGGCCGACCCAGCTTACCGTCAGCGATCAGCGACAGGCAGCGCCGGCCTGGTCGCCCGATGGTAAATGGATCGCGTACATGTCGGACTACGACGGCGACGAGCAGTGGGACATTTTTGTTGTTTCGCCGAAGACCGGGCAGGTCGTGAACATCACGCATACTCGTGAGATCTCTGAAGAGTATCCGCGCTGGTCGCCTGACGGCCGTTATCTCGCGTATACGGTGAAGCCGAAAACTTCGTCGGTGTATGAAATCGACGTTTACGACATGGTCATGCGGGATGTGAAACACATCACGAGCGGCACGTCGGCAGACAGGTTGAATGACAATCCTATCTGGTCGAAGGATGGTAAATGGATCGCTTATACCCAGGAACAGGCAAAGGGGACGGATTCGAACATCTTCTTAGCGGAAGTCGCGACCGGCCAAAGTTCTTTGCTCACTACGCACGATGGCGAACAGATTTACCGCGCGAATGATTTTTCTCCCGATGGCAAAAAGATTCTGATTACTTCGAACGCAGAGAATGGTTACGACAATGTCGGGTTGCTCGACATTGCAACCAAGAAGATCTCGTGGCTCACGAAGGATAAATGGGAAATCGGCGGTGGCAATTTTTCGCCCGACGGCAAGTTCGTCACCTGGGGTGCGAATGTGGAGGGTAACGGCGACATCTATCTGCATAATCTCGCGGCCGGAAAGACCGAGGCCCTGCCGCTGCCCCAGGGTGTGAATGACCTTGCGGGAGAACATTCCGCGTTCAGTAAGGATGGGGCACGCTTGCTCTACAACCACAACGGCGCCACCGCTCCTGGAGATTTGTGGGTGCATCAACTCGCGACCGGCAAGAATTATCAACTGACCCAATCACTGATCGCGGGACTTCGCTCCGAGGATATGGTTGAGCCCTACCTGATCCATTACCCTAGCCGTGATGGCAAGTGGACGATTTCCGCATTTGTCTACGTTCCTTACAACATGGTGCGCAATGGCCAGAACGCGGCGATCGTCTACGTACACGGCGGACCCGCAGCGCAGTCGATGAATTCGTTCAATCGATTTATCCAACACATGGTGAACCAGGGATACATGGTGATTGCGCCAAACTATCGCGGCTCAACCGGGTACGGGAAAGAATTTCAACAAGCTAATTTGTTTGACATGGGTGGCGGCGATTTGCAGGACGTGCTGGCCGCTGCGGATTTTATTAAGCAGACCGGCTATCTCGATCCCAAGAAGATCGTTCTAATGGGCGGCAGCTACGGCGGCTATTTGACCATGATGGGTGTCACCAAAGCACCGGATGTTTGGGCAGCGGGCGTTCCGATCGTGCCTTTTGTTAATTGGTTCACTGAAATTCAGAACGAAGATCCGGTGCTGCAACAGTCAGACCTTGCGACCATGGGCGATCCGGAAAAGAACAAGGCGTTGTTCCACGATCGTTCCCCAATCTTCTTTGTGGATCAGATCAAGGCACCGCTCTTTTTGTTGGCGGGCGGAAATGATCCGCGTTGCCCTGAAGAAGAATCGCAGCAGGTGATCGATGCGATCAAGAAGCGCAGCGGCGTGGTCGAGTTTAAAGTCTATGCCAACGAGGGCCATGGATTTTCGCGGGTCGAGAATCAGATCGACGCGTACCAGCGTGTGTCAGGCTTTTTGAAAGCGCATGTCCCGCCCGCGGATTGCAGTTGTTCTCTGAGCGAGTAGCTTGGTTTTTCCATTGACGTCATCCTGAGTGGCCGCCAGGCCGCGAAGGATCCTGGCGCGAATTGGCCGAAATGCCGTAAACCGCTAGAGCCGTCGCACTCCGCGCGAGATCCTTCACCCGGCTGACGCGGGTTCAGGATGACGTCTTAGATTTTTTTCGAGTGGGCTACCTCGCGGGTGGTCAAAGACCCGGTTTTACAGGGGCCGCAGCGATTGCTTCGATCAGGCCTGGGATTGTGTATTCCTTTGCTTCGATGTCAACCGGAAGGCCCAGTTCGCGCAGCGTTGACGATGTGACAGGCCCGATCGAAGCAAAGCGGATGCCGTCAAGTTGGTTAGCCTTTCGCAGGCGTGGGCGCCCGCGCCACATGTCCTTTCCCAGAAGGGCTACGAAGTTTCTCACCGTCGACGAACTGGTGAAGGTGATGACATCCGGCCTGCGTTTCGAATTTGTCAGAATGGCACGCAGCCGCGCGCGCGATGACCGTGGAATGACGGTTTCGTAGGCCTCGACAACATCTACGTAAGCGCCCAGCTTGCGCAATTCGCGAGGGATTACATCGCGGGCGACTTTAGCACGCGCCAGGAGCACGTGCTTCCCCATCACTTGATCGCGTAGGCTCTCCACCACAGATTCGGCGACGTATTCTTCGGGAACCACGTTGACTTTGACTCCGCGTTTCTCGATGGCTTGCTTTGTCGCGGGTCCGATGGCTGCAACTTTCGCATGCTTCAATTGCTTATTGGTCAGGCGAAGCTTATGTAGGCGATCCCAAAACGCGTCGACTCCGTTGACGCTGGTGAGGATGAGCCAGTCGTAGTCTTTAAGATTGTTAAGGGCTGAATCCAGAGGTTTGTAAGAGCGCGGCTTGCGGATTTCGATAAACGGAATCTCAACAACTTCCGCGCCAAACTTGCGCAGGCCAAACGAAAGAGCGCTGGCCTGATGGCGAGCGCGGCCGACAACGATGCGAAGGCCAGCGAGTGGCCCATGCTTTCTTGTTGTCTTTGTCCTCAATGACCCAGATCTTCTTGCTGCATGAGATGAGCAACTCCCGAGACGTTCGAGTCTTCGCTCTGATTCAGGGATTGAATTACCTGCGCCTGTTCCCCTTTAGTGCGATTCTGACTGAGCTTAAACTTCGCTTCCAGCCTTTTCACTTTTATGTCAAAGCCCACAATATGCTTCATCATCCGGCTTTGATATTGCTCACTCAGCTCGGACCATTGCGCCATATAGGACGATTCGAAAGTGTTGATCATCCGATGCAGCGTCGCTCTCAGGCTTTCTTCGTCGGTAAACAACGTGGGCTCGCCGTAAAGGTGAACTGCGGCATAGTTCCATGTGGGAACGCTTTCTCGATTCTCATACAGAGTGGGTGAAATATAGGCGTGCGGCCCGTGAAAGATGACTAGCGATTCCTCGCCCTCTTTCATCGACTTCCAATGCGCATTTGCCTTCGCCATGTGACCCTGCACCATAATTTGATCACCGGCTTCGTCGATGAGAAGCGGGAGGTGAGTGGCGAACGGAACACCGTCTGCGTTAGAAACCAAAATCGCGAATGGATTCGCTTTCATGAAAGCGAGAATGGTTGCGCGATCTTCCTGACGGTTGAATTCGGGTATGTACACTCTGGGATCTCCCGGTTGTCACGATTAATGCCACAGGCGGGCGAGGGCCCGCGCCATAGGTTCAGGGTTGCTGCGGGACGGCGATTCCCTGCCCGTAGACTGCTTCGAGGATCGCATCTCCGCCGCGCTCGAGCAAGGTCTCGCCGACGGATTCTCCCAGTTGCACTGGGTCTGTACCGTCGCGCGACTCGCGTAAAACCTTGGAGCCATCGGGATCAGCAACGATTGCCTCAAGGTGCAGCCGTCCGTTGCGAATTTCGGCCAAGGCGCCGATCGGCACCTGGCAACCGCCGCCGAGTCTGTTCAGCAAGGCACGTTCGCAAGTTGTGGTTGCTCGCGAAGCGGCATCATCCAGAAACACTAGATGCTCCCGCGTCCCAGAATCGCCGGCGCGAATTTCGATTCCCAATGCGCCTTGGCCCGCAGCCGGGCACATGATCTCCGGCGGAATGATCTGTCTAACCAGTTGTGTTTTGCCCAAACGAATCAGTCCTGCTGCCGCCAGAATGATCGCATCGTACTCGCCATCCTCCAGCTTGCACAGGCGAGTATCTACATTCCCACGCAGCGGATAAATCTCAAGACCGGAGCGCACCGCTTTCAATTGCGCTTGGCGGCGCAGGCTGCTGCTGCCAATCCTCGCTCCTCGAGGAAGGTCTTCAATACTTGCATACTTGCTGGAACAAAATACGTCGAGCGGATTCTCACGCGTCGTAACCGCCGCAATCTCGAAGCCGGGAGAAAGCTCGGTGGGAAGATCTTTCAAACTATGCACGGCGAGATCGATTCGGCCGTCGGCCAGCGCTTCTTCGATTTCTTTCGTGAACATTCCTTTGGTGCCGACTTTGGCGAGAGGCACATCGGTGATTTTGTCGCCGGTAGTCTTGATAATTTCAAGTTCAACTTCGTGCCCGCGATCACGCAGCAAGGCGCTGATGTGATGGGCTTGCCAAAGCGCGAGTTGAGAGCCTCGGGAACCAATGCGGAGCCGGGCCATCAGGCGCGCCCTCCGGGACCGCCGCCGGATTGGGCTGCCTTTTTGTCTTTTTCTTTTTCCTGAAGATTAAATAATCGGCGAACAAGATCGACCACGGTGGTGGCCTGGGAATCGCGCGCGGCCGTCTTCAAGGTGCTGATGGGCGTGTGCATAATCTTATTCACGATCCCGTGAGTAAGAGTTTCAATCGCTGACTCCTGGTCGGGCGATAAGTGGCCGAGACGTCCCCGTACCCGATCGATCTCGGCCTGGCGGATGGTTTCCAGGTGATCTTGCAGTGAAACGATGGTGGGCACAACATCGAGCGTATGCAGGCGAGCCTGGAAACGCTCGACCTCGCTCTCGATGATTTCGGCGGCGCGCTCCGCTTCTTTCTTTCGATCTGCGACGTGCGAGGACACGGCCTGTTGCAGGTCGTCGATATCGTAGACGAAGATGCCGTCCAGCTTGTTCATCTCCGGGTCAACGTCTCGCGGGACCGCGATATCGATGAAGAACATAGGACGGTTCTTGCGGCGGCTCATAAAAAGCTCGCCGTGTTCGCGGCGAAAAATGGCGCGCGGTGCCCCGGTCGAGGTAATTACGACATCGCCTTTGTCGCAGGTATCGTAGAGCCGGCTGAATTCGATGGCCTGGCCATCAAATTTTTGAGCCAGTCGAATGGCCCGGTCGTAGGTTCGATTCGCGACGAATATCGACGCCGCCCCGTGGGCGAGCAGATGGCGCGCCGCCAACTCGCTCATCTTCCCCGCTCCAACCAGGTACACAGTCTTGCCATTCAACGATCCGAAAATCTTTTTAGCGAGTTCCACCGCGACCGAAGCTACCGAAACTGCAGATGAACCGACTGCGGTCTCAGTACGTACGCGTTTAGCAACTGCGAATGCACGAGTCAGCAACAAGTCCAACTGCGAGTGAATCGCGCCAACCGCGCGGGCAGTAGCGTAGGCTTCTTTTACTTGCCCCAGGATTTGCGCTTCGCCCAGGATCATCGAGTCAAGGCTCGACGTCACTCGAAACAGATGGCGGATAGCATCGTGTTCACGATATTCGTAGAGATGAGGCGCAAGCTCCGTGTGTTCGATGTGGAAATATTCGCCCAAAAACGCTCGCAGGTCGGCACTGCCATTCTTAGTCTGGGCCAGCAGTTCCACACGATTGCACGTGCTCAGAATCAGCCCTTCGTCAACTCCGGGATGTTGCGTGAAACTCTTCAGGGCATCGGGCAGTCGCGACTCGGGGATGGCCAGGCGTTCCCGCACCTCGACCGGCGCACTGTTGTGATTGACGCCGATGAGCTGGAAGTTCATGACTGTGCGAACCTGTGAATCGTGCTGAAGTAGTTGGCTGCCCACGCAACGATCGCGGCCACAAACGCGCCGGCAGCGAGATAAGCGGCGCGACGCCCGCGCCAGCCCGCAGTCCAGCGAGTGTAAAGCATGATCAGGTACACAACCCACATCAGGATCGAGAGCAAAATTTTCGGATCGAGAAGATCCACGCGTCCATAGGTCGCTTGCGCGACGACCGTACCTGCAATCAGGCCCAGCGTCATAAAAGGAAAGCCGAGCAGCAAAGATCGGAATCCGATTTCATCGATGACTTCGAGCGCGGGCAGGCGCGAGAGAAGTCCGCCTCCCTTTTTCGATTTCAACGACCGTTCCTGGATGAGGTATAAAACGCTGGCGCCAAAACTCAAAACCAGCGCAGCGTAGCCAGTGAAAATCAAGGCAATGTGGGCAAACAGCCATCCCCTGGCCAATCCGGGCGATGTGAGCAAGAACGGCTGCTCGCCGGTGGCCGCGACGAAAGTCAGGAGAAAGACCAAAGGGAAAACCACAATGCCCGGAGACGTAGTCTGATACACCAGATAAACGATCATGAAAACTACCATGATCAGGAAACCCAGCACAGATTCGGCATTGTGCACCGATGCCATGGTGATCTGGCCCGAGAGAAGTATGGAATCGGTGAGCGAAACGAAATGGAAGACCATGCCGAGGTATGCGGCGTGCAAAGCGATCTTGTTCAGCAAATCGCTGGTCCGGGTCAGCGCGACCAACGCGTACAGCAGACCAACGGCATAAAAACCCAGCGCCACTCGAAGCCAAAGTATGGGCATAAATTATTTACAGCCGCTGCGCGGGTTCCGGCATCCTTCGACCCGCCAGAGTGATTATAGTCTGCCCTGGGGACGAGGCATTAGACAGTCGGGCGCGTCGTAGAGCATGGCGATCGGGCATGGCGATCCGGATGACAGTTTGCGCGCATTCGAGCATCGAGGATAGGATTCTGACCCAAAAAAGGTTCCGAGTTCACGGTTCGGAGTTCTCGCCTAATCGACTCCCAGAATCGCAAGGACCTGCTCCAAAGTCTCAGCATTCACGAACAGCTGCCGTCCGTCAACCATCATATTCTCGACTTCATCGAAGGCCTGGAACAAACGCATCTTCGCCGAGCCGTACTGCTCGGCGTCGGTGAGGGCACGGCCGTGTGCTTCTGCCCACTTTTTCGTCGCATCTTCCGTAAGGAAAACGCTGACCGCGAAGGTGGTCTTACGATCGGAGGTCGCGTCGAAAATGTACTCGGTCGCGGCGATCTCGGAAGAATGGATCATCGACGCACGCTTTCCCACGAAGTAATACTGGTAGACGTATCCTTGTCCACCGGTATAGGTTTTCATGCGGCGGATGGTCATAAGTGGTCGTCGGCCGTTGGTCGTTGGCACTCCATCGTGGTCCGAACGACCGACGACCAAAGACCAACGACCGTCGCTAGAACTCTATTCTCGCGTCGCGCAGGCGCTTGACCGCCGTTTCCGAACTCAAGGGCGAATAGTACACCTCTTTAAACGTATACGATTTCGCTTTCGCCGCCAGAACCGGCATGATTTCGATGTGCCAGTGATAATCCTCGTCAATCGTCTTCCAGTAACCCAGGTTTCCCGACCGATGCAAGCTATTGGGCGAGGTATGCAATACCAAGTGAAATTCTTCGGTGATGGTGCGTATGCGCTGCAAGGTTCGCCGCAGCAGGGCGCCTAGGTCGCGCATCGTCCCCGGCCGATTCAGGCCGAAGCGTTCAAAAGCGGCCTCGTGGGTGCGCGGCAGAATCCAACTCTCGTAAGGAACGCGCGGGGCATAGGGGCAAAGCGCGATAAAGTCGCCGCGGAGCTCAATTACGCGGAGATCCTGTTTTATTTCCTGAGAAATAATGTCGCAGAAAACGCAACGCTCCTTGCTTTCGAAATATTCGCGGGCCGCACGCAGTTCATATAACACGCGGCGCGGCACGAACGTGGTTGCGGTCATCTGCGAACTCGGGTGCTCGAATTCTTGCCCTGCGCTATTTCCGTGGTCCTTGAAGACACTGACATACTTGAAGCGGCCGTCGCCCTTCAGATCCTTGATGCGCTGTGCGGCCAGCAGCAGAAATTGCTCGAGCTCGAGATCGCTTGCATTCCACAAATGCCGATCGTGCGAGGCGTTTTCAATCAGAACTTCGTGCGCACCGATGGGACGCATCCGGTCGTAAATGCCGTCTCCGCGCCGGGTGGGCTCGCCCTCGATGTGATACAACGCGTTGGGATGCACCACGGCGCGCGCCGACCATGGCGCCCCGAGCGTTCCGGAGATGTTGGCAATGAGCTGGGGCGGCTCGCGGGAGTCGGGGCAGAACCGGCAGGCCGTTCCCGCGCGCGGCGCATTATCGGGAACGTCGTCGCCAGTAATAACCCAGGAGCGAGTGATGGGATCCTTGCGAAGTTCCATGCATAAGGAAACCACCTCATTCTAGTTGCGTCAACTACAGCGGGCATGGACTTTTGCACCGGGCAGCGAACGATTGCGGTTTGTTATAATCCGCGCACGAAGCCGCCTGAGATGACCGAGCCTTCCACGCCGTTGATGCGGCAGTACGCCAGCATCAAGAAGGAACATCCTAGCGCCTTGTTGTTCTTCCGCTTGGGCGATTTCTACGAACTTTTCTTCGACGATGCCATCCTGGCATCTCGCGAATTGCAGATCACGCTCACTTCCCGCAATAAAGAAAAAGGCGTAGCTGTGCCCATGTGTGGCGTGCCTTATCACGCCGCCGAAGGCTATATTTCCAAGCTCATCCGCAAAGGATTCAAAGTCGCGATTTGCGAGCAGATGGAGAACGCCGGCCTTGCCAAGAAATTGGTGCGACGCGAAGTAACGCGAGTGGTCACTCCGGGCACAGCGGCGGACTCATCGCTGAGTTCCGAGGAAAACAACTTCCTCGCGGCGGTGGCGCAGAACGGAGATCGAGTCGGGTTCGCCGCTCTGGATCTGTCCACCGGCGAATTTCGTGCAACCGAGTTCAGCGGCGAGGATGCTGGAAAGAGAATCCAGGAAGAATTGCAACAGCTCAGGCCGAAGGAACTTTTATACGGATCGGCAGCTCCGTTGTTTGAAGGAGAATCGCGTGGGGACGGCCGCCCTCGCCCGTCCGGCCGCCCAGCAGGTGGCAGCCCTGCCTTCGCCGAAACTCCGCTAGACGACTGGATCTTCGCGCCCGATCACGCCATTCCGCTGCTGGAAAATCATTTCGGCGTCTTATCGCTTGAGGGCTTTGGGCTCGCGGGCAAACCGGCCGCGGCTTCGGCAGCAGGAGCCATCCTTTACTACGTGCGTTCCACGCAACGCGGGACCCTGGACCATGTTGATCGAGTCGGATTTTACGAACGGCAGAACTATTTAGTGCTGGACACGGTCACGGTTCGAAATCTGGAACTGATCGAACCTTTGTTTGCCGGAACCGACGCTGGAGTAACGCTCTTCCGTTCGATTGATGCCACGATAACGCCGATGGGCAAGCGTCTGCTGCGCTCGTGGATGCTGCGGCCGTCGATCGAAATAGTGGAAATTAACGCGCGGTTGGACGCGGTCGAGACGCAGGTCAACGAAACAGTTGCGCGAGAGGAACTGCGGCGGGGGCTAGACGGAATCCTCGATCTGGAGCGCCTGCTGAGCCGGGTAACGCTGGAGACGGCGAATCCTCGCGATGTGCTGGCGCTGGCAGCGTCTTTAAGCAAGGTTCCTGCGCTGCGCGTTGCCCTTGCGAGATTCGTCGCCGAGAAATTGAAAATACTACACGGCTCTGTCGATGAACTCGGCGATCTACGGGAACGAATCGACAAGACGATTGTCCCGGAGCCGCCGATTTCTCTGGTCGACGGTGGCGCCGTTCAGAGCGGGGTTGATAAGGAACTCGACGAACTGCGCGATCTGAGCCGCAACAGTAAACAATTCCTCGCGCAGATTGAACAACGCGAACGGCTACGCACGGGAATCAACTCGCTCAAGGTCAAGTTCAATTCTATTTTTGGATATTATCTCGAAATCTCAAAACCTAATCTGCATCTGGTCCCGCCCGACTACGAACGCAAGCAGACCCTGGTCAACGCCGAGCGCTTCACGACTCCTGAGTTGAAGGAGTATGAAGTGAAGATTCTTGATGCCCAGGAAAAGATCGTCGAGATTGAGCGCCGCTTATTCGCCGAGTTGCGATCGGCAATCGCGTGCGAGGCCAAGCGAATCCGGCAAACCGCATTGGCCCTGGCCGAAGTGGATGTGCTTTCGGCATTGGCGCATGTGGCGGCTCTGCGCAACTATTGCCGGCCCAGATTTGACGAGTCTGCGGATATCGAGATCGTCGCGGGAAGGCATCCCGTAATCGAGCAGCAGGAAATGGCGGGCGGCAACGAACGATTCGTGCCAAACGATCTTTATCTCAATTCGACGACACATACGGTGCTGGTTCTTACCGGTCCGAATATGGGTGGAAAGTCGACTTATCTCCGCCAGACCGCGCTGGCTGTCATTCTGGCGCAGATGGGATCATTTGTTCCGGCAGCGTCAGCACGACTCGGCGTGGTAGATCGCGTGTTCACTCGCATCGGCGCGAGCGACAATCTGGCGCGCGGACGTTCTACGTTCATGGTCGAAATGACGGAAACCGCAGCGATCCTGCACACCGCTACGCCGCGATCGCTCATCCTGCTCGACGAAGTCGGGCGAGGCACAGCGACCTATGACGGGCTGGCAATTGCTTGGGCGGCGGTCGAATACATTCATGCACGCACGCGGGCAAAAACTCTTTTTGCGACGCATTATTTCGAACTCACGGAATTGGCCGAACGGCTTTCTGGAGTGAAGAATTATCACGTCTCAGTAAAAGAGACTGCCGGCGGAATTGTCTTTCTGCGGAAAGTCGAACCGGGCGCAGCCGATCGGAGCTACGGCATCGAAGTCGCGAAGCTGGCAGGCTTGCCGAATGAAGTCATTGAGCGCGCGCGGGAAGTGCTGGCCGAACACGAGAGTGCGGAACAGCGTGTGACGGAGCAACTTGCCAGCGATAACTCGCGTCCGCGGCAACCGGCGCAGCTCACGATCTTCACGCCACTTTCGCAGCCGGTTCTGGAAAAGCTGCGCGAAGTGGATTTGAACCGGCTGACTCCGCTTGAAGCGCTGAATTTGCTGGCGGAATTAAAGAAGCAGGTGGATTGAAGAAAACGACATCAATCGCGGGACAAATCGGCCAACTGCTCATCGTTGGCTTCGATGGCACCGAGATGTCGCCGCGGCTCCGCTCTTTGCTCGCACGACTTCAACCGGCAGGCGTGATTCTTTTCGCTCGCAACATCACGAGCGGAGTCCAGACTTACAAACTGCTCCAAGAGTGTCGCGCGTGCGTCTCCGCGCCATTGTTCACCTGCGTGGATATGGAAGGCGGCAAGGTAGATCGCTTTCGCAAAGTCACCGGTCCAGCACCGTCTGCTACGGATGTTTTCACTAGCGGCGATGCAAAGCTTTTTCGCAAGCACGGAAAAACCATCGGCGAGTCTTGCCGGGCGCTCGGTTTCAACACAGACTTCGCCCCAGTTGTCGATCTGGCATTTAAAGCGTCGCGCAACGTTATGAACTCGCGAGCGGTTTCTGCTGATCCTAAAGAAGCCGTTGCCTACGCCCGTGAATTCCTGGCTGGACTGCGATTGGCGGGCGTGTTGGGAGCGATCAAACATTTTCCCGGCCTGGGTGAAGCCGATCTCGACACTCACCACGAACTCCCCAGCGTGGAGAAGCCGTGGAAAAAGCTTTGGGTTGCGGACATCCTTCCGTACCGCGCATTGCGGCGCGAATCCCCCATGGTTTTGGTCAGCCATGCCGCTTATCCGACCGTAACGCACAACCGCACGCCAGCCTCTTTGTCGAAGAAATGGATCACTGATATTTTGCGCCGAAAAATCGGCTATCGAGGTCTGGTGGTTTCAGACGATCTCGAGATGGGTGGCGTGCTGAAGGCCGCTCCCATCGAGCAAGCTGCCGTAGAACATATCCGGGCCGGAGGCGATCTTTGCCTGATATGTCATGTAGAGGAAAACATTGTTCGTTCCCATGAAGCGCTGGTGAAAGAGGCTGAGCGCGACGCCAAATTTGCGCGTCGCGTGAAAGAATCTGTCGCGCGTGTGCTGGCATTTAAGAAGAAGTCCAAAGAGCTCAGACATTCGGTGGCTGCTCCAACCGCGGCAAAACTGACCAAGCTCTCACGGCAGTTGTGGGAGTTCAGCGAAGAAGTACGGCTGGCAACAATTAATCGGCAGGATCGGGCATGATCGTTGCCGGTGTGATGAGCGGAACCTCCGCCGATGGAATCAACGTTGCGCTGGTGCGCATAAACTCTTCGCCGCGCCGTGCAGGGACGCCTCGTCTGCATTTTTTAGCGCATGCGGAATGTCCGTACCCGAAGCAAGTGCGCCGCGCCGTGTTGGCGGCGATGAACTCAACCAAAGCCAGTGTGGCCGATTTGGCAAGATTGAACTTCTTGCTGGCTGAACTCTACGCGGATGCCGTCCTGGCCACACAGCGTCGATTTCACCTGAAGGCCGAACTGATAGGTTGCCACGGGCAAACGCTCTATCATCAAGGTGAGCGCGCTTCGTTTCTGGGACGCGATGTCGCCGTAACCTGGCAAACTGGCGAAGGCGCAGTAGTGGCTGCCCGCCTCGGAGTACCCGTAGTTTCTGATTTCCGGCCTGCCGATATGGCGGCTGGCGGCAAAGGAGCGCCGCTGGTTCCCTTCCTCGATTTTCTTTTGTATCGCCACTCGCATGTAGGTCGAATTGTTCAAAACATTGGCGGAATCGCAAACCTCACGGCCATCCCGGCGGCCGCGACTTCTAAGCAGGTGAGGGCTTTCGATACCGGCCCCGGCAACATGATCATTGATGGCGTCACCCAGCATTTGTTTGGTAAGCAATATGATCGCGACGGAAAAATCGCAAGCTCTGGCGTGGTTCTTGACCGTGTGATCGGCGACATTAGGCGTGGGCCGTTCTTTCGTCGGAAACCGCCGAAGACGGCCGGACGCGAAGAATTCGGACGCGAGTTTACGCAGCGGTTCATCCGGCAATGCGGTCGCGCGGATAAACGCGATATCGTCGCCACAGCCACTGCGCTGACGGCTAAGTCGATTGCAGATGCGCTACGTCGATTTGTACTGCGACCGACAGGCGCTTACCGCGACTTCATCGTCTCCGGCGGTGGAGCGTGCAATCCGACTCTCATGGCTATGCTGGCAAATGAATTACGGCCGCTTGGTCTGCAGATTCGTTCTTCCGACGAATTCGGTTTACCGTCGGAGGCGAAAGAAGCAGCAGCATTCGCTTTGCTGGCTTTTCAGACATGGAATCGTAAGCCGTCGAATATGCCATCTGCTACCGGAGCGAAGAAACCGGCGATTTTGGGAAAGATTTCATATGCGTGAGAAGAAATCCTTCCGCCGCCCCGCGAATGCGCAACCGTGGGCGACTGTGCCCACGTGGCTTTTCGTAGTCCTGGCGCTTATCGTTCCTCTAGCATCCTGCTCGAGCAAGCCCGATCCTAACACCCTGGTCATGGTTATCGAAAACAGTCCCACTAACCTGGATCCGCGAGTTGGGCTGGATGGGCAGTCTGAGCGCATCGACGAGTTGCTTTTCGATGACCTTTGCACCCGCGACGAGCACTTGAACGTTCAACCGGGCCTGGCTGAGCGATGGGACATTCCCGATCCTCTTACTTATGTATTTCATCTGCACCAGGGCGTGAAGTTTCACGACGGGCATCCGCTCACCTCGAGCGATGTGAAGTGGACCTTCGATTCTCTGCTTCAGGGGAAAATTCGAAGCACCAAGGCAGCCGCGTATCGACTGGTTGATCACATCGATGCACCCGACGATGTCACCGTCGTGTTTCATCTCAAGCAGCCCTTCGCCACTTTTCTATGGAATGTCTCCGATGGTGCAATAGGAATCGTCCCTTATGGCAGTGGCGATGAGATCAGCCGTCATCCCGTGGGTTCAGGTCCGTTCCGCTTTGTCAGCGCTGAGCCGGACAAAGAAGTCATCATCGAGCGCAACGACGCATACTGGGGTGAGAAACCGAATCTGAAGCGAGTGCGCTTTGCGGTAATTCCAGATGCCACAACCCGTGCTCTCGAATTGCGCAAGGGCAGCGCCGACATCGCTGTCACATCTCTTTCAGGTGACACGGTCCTCGCGCTGGAACACGAAACCAATCTGGAGGTGCTGCAGGCGCCCGGTACGGTGCTCGGCTATTTGGCGTTCAATACGCGCGATCCGATTCTCAAAGATGTGCGGGTGCGGCAGGCCATGGCTTATGCTATCGACCGCACCGTGATCATTCATTATTTGCTTCGCGATTTCGCGCGGCCTGCTTACAGCCTGCTTCCTCCGGAGAGTTGGGCTTACAACGGCGATGTCCCGCGCTACGATTACAATCCCGAGAAGGCGCGGCAACTACTCGAACAAGCGGGATATCCGGCCGTCAACGGCGTGCGTTTTCATCTCACCATGAAAACCTCGACCGAGGAAAGCCCACGACTGGTCGCGGCTGTATTGCAGCAGCAATTGCGCGAGGTTGGCATCGCGCTGGACATTCGTACGTTCGAGTTCGCGACTTTTCTTTCCGACGTTATCCGCGGCGCATACCAACTGCATACTCTGCGCTGGATCGGTGGGAACGAAGACCCGGACATCTTTGAATACGTATTCCATTCGGCCAAATTCTCGCCCAACGGCGGCAATCGTACTTACTACGCCAATCCACGAGTGGATCTGCTGATCGACCAGGCGCGCGGCGAACTTGATCAGAACGTGCGCAAACAAATCTACGCGGAAATCCAGGAGATTCTCGCCGAAGATTTGCCGTATATCAATCTCTGGTACATCGAAAACGTAATGGTGCATAGCCGACGAGTACGGAATGTAACGCTGAATCCGTCGGGCAATTACGACTTTCTAAAAACGGCGGAGTTGCTTCCGTGAACTGTGTCACTCGAACTGTGTGGCCCTGAATCGTGTACATCGGGTCCTGACCCAGCGGCCTTTTCCGCGGGAAAATAATCACTGTCGAGCTTCTCTGTCGGAGACGCGTCACCACACAATCACAAGCCAAGCAGCCTCCAGAGCACGTGTTACCATCGAAGTTTCGGTAAAACATACGTGCGCATTCTTTTTATTGGTGACATTTTCGGCCGACCGGGACGAACCATCGTCAAAGAGCGACTCTCATCTCTGGTAAAAGAGCATGCGATCGACCTCGTGCTTGCGAACGGAGAGAACGCAGCAGCCGGGTTCGGCATCACACCGCCGCTCGCGGAGGATCTCTTCGAGATGGGCATTGATGTTCTCACCACCGGCAATCACATCTGGGACAAACGCGAGATCATCGATTACTTCAACTCGGCCGACGGCAATCCCCATGCCCCGGCTCGTCGCGTGTTGCGTCCCGCCAACTATCCTCCTGGAATGCCCGGGTGGGGTGTGTATGAAGGTAGCAAACGCGACATTCCATACGCCGTTATCAATTTGCAGGGCCGTGTTTTTATGGCCTCGAACGACGATCCTTTTCGCGTTGCCGACCAATTACTGAAGGAGATTAAAGCTAAGGTTATCTTTGTTGACATCCACGCCGAGGCGACGTCGGAAAAAATTTCTCTGGGATGGTACCTCGACGGAAGAGTCACAGTCGTCGTCGGCACTCACACCCACATCCCCACCGCCGATGAGCGGGTGCTGCCGGGCGGCACGGCGTACATTACCGATGTCGGCATGACTGGGCCGTACGACAGTGTCATCGGCGTGAAAAAGGAATTGATTGTGGGAAAATTTCTCAGCAACATGCCGACCCGATTCGAGGCCGCGACGGGGGATGTCAGACTGTGCGCGGTCGTAGTGGATTGCGATGAGCGAACCGGGCGGGCTCGAGAAATCATACGGGTGATGGTGAAATAGTCTCAGCTTTTACGCTTCATGGAACAGCACGCAAAAATCATGAAAGAATTCCAACTTCAAACACCACCAGTAAAATCAAATGGCTTTCATTGGATGGCCGCAGATGCTTATCTTTTCGACATCGACGGGACACTGCTTGTCACCCGCGACGGTGTGCATCGCAACGCTCTGCACCGTGCGATGCGCGAGGCGTACGGAGTCGATACGACCATCGACGGGATCGCTTATCACGGCAAAACTGACCTGGGAATCTTACGCGCCGCTCTGGAGCGCGCTGGCGTTTCGTCCGACCGCTTCGAAGCCAATCTGCCAGCAGCGCTGGAGGTTGTCTGCCGGGATGTCTCGGCCAATGCCAACCGCATCAACCCAATTGTCTGCTTCGCGATTCCTGAAGTGCTTTCTGAATTGAAGGCTGCCGGCAAACTACTTGGCGTGGCCTCGGGGAATCTCGCATCGGTCGGGTGGCTCAAGATCGAAGCAGCTGGCCTGCGCAATTTTTTTAGTTTTGGCTGCTTCAGCGACCACAACGAAAGCCGCGGGGATATCTTTTACCAAGCTGCAGAGGAAGCGAAACGCAGGATCGGTAAATCCGCGCAGGTTTGTTTCATCGGCGACACGCCCGAAGACATCAAGGCCGCTCGTTTCGCGAAGTCCGAAATCGTCGCCGTATGCACTGGGATTTTCGGAGCCGACGAACTGACCTCGCACCAACCCGACATCTGCGTGACCTCGTGCGCCGAGCTGTTATCTGACGACTCCCGAAAACGGTCTGATATCATTTCTCAGTTTTGACAGAGGGCGATATGAGAGTGAGATTCGCAGTGGCCGCGGCGGTGATGAGTCTCGCGCTGAGCGCCGCCGCCCAGAAGGAGATGCACACGGTCCATGCCAAAGGTTCTTTCGACATCAAGATGACTCCCGCTGAACCGACCGACTTCGAGAAGGCGAACCAAATTACTCGGTTTACATCTGACAAGACTTGGCACGGTGACTTCGAAGGCGTCAGCCATGGAGAAATGATCACTGGCTCGACCGCGAGCACCGGCTCCATGGCCTACGTTGCCATTGAACGCATGACAGGCAAGCTTAACGGCCGGCAGGGCAGCTTCACCTTCTCGCACCGCGCAACGATGATGAAAGGCGATGCTCCATCTGCGGGAGAGTTGAGTGTGATGGTTGTGCCCAATTCTGGCACTGGAGAACTGACCGGACTCGCTGGCTCGCTCATGATCCATATCGACGCTCAAGGTAACCATACTTGGACCTTCGATTATTCGCTCCCGTAGCCGTCGCTCGCGTGGACTCGTCAACTGCCTGCCCCCTACTCACCTCGCTGCCCGCGCCGACCGCGAATGTAGCGCTTCTGTCAGTGCATTTCGATTTCCCACCGGCAAATATCGCAACGCAGCTCGCGCCAGCGCCAGATACACATCTCCCGCTTCTCGAACTTTTCCCGATACCTCGAGATGTTTACGCACTACCTCCACGTCGCCACGCACGATCGGACCGCTGAAAGCCCCTGCTGGCCCGAGCGCCTCATAGTTCGCGATAGTTTGTCGAATGATCGGCAGCATTTTCTTGCGCACGTCGACGGCGGATAATCCAGCCGCGCGTGCTAATCGTTCTCCGGTCACCAACAATGCCACCAGCAATGGCGAAGTAAACGCTCCCCACGCGTGGTAAGCGGCCTTGTGCTGCTTTCGAATACTGAATGCCTCTCCGCCTAAATCCCGCACGAGCCGCCGCGCCACTTTGACCGCTGCAGCATCGCCCTCGATTGCAAACGGCACTCCCTTGAGTGAAGGGATCGATCGGCTCACAAACGTCATCAGGGGATGAACCGAAGCTGCTGAAGCTCCTCGGCGTCGCAGAGTCTTGAGTTCGTCGCTCGCCAGAGCGCCGCTGGAGTGGAACGCAACTTTTTTCTTCCAGACCACAGTCGACGCAAGTTGACGAGATGCCGCGGCAATTTCTCGGTCAGGTACGCAGAACCAGACAACATCCGCATCCAGATGCGCGTTCTCGCTTGTAGAGGTGCGAGCCCCCACTTTCCGGGCGAGTTCATTAGCCCTCCGCCTCGATCCCGCATTGTTGCGCGAAATGATTTCGGAGATGGTGTATCCCGTTCGCCTCAACTCCAATGCCAGTGCTCTGCCCAATCTTCCCGGGCCAACAATTGCCATGCTTGGCTTGGCTGCCATGGCGGGCAGCATATCAGGCTGCTTTCATCGGGGGCAAAATTCACTTTCGCTGACGAGGCGCCCGGGGATCCTTGTACACAACCGAATCGGCAACACCAATGCTTTCGCTTATATTGTTAATATGCCGAAATCATCTGCTCCCAAAACCAAAGCTCGCGTGCTTTCTTCCGTCGAGGTTTATCGTGGCCCCGCTTTTTGGGTCACCACCGATCAGGTGCTGGAGCCCAGTGGCATCCGCGGCCGCCGCGACATTGTGCGTCATACCGGCTCAGTGGTCATTCTCGCGGTCGATGAAACCCGCGCCGAGCCCCGCGTGCTGCTGGTAAACCAGTATCGACACGCCGCGCAGCAATATCTCTGGGAGCTGTGCGCAGGACGAATCGATAAGGGCGAAAACGAATTGACCGGAGCCAAGCGCGAACTGCTCGAGGAAACCGGCTACACCGCCGCCCGCTGGAAACGAATCCTGAAGTTCTATGCCAGCCCGGGTTTTGTGGCCGAGACCATGTCGATTTACCTGGCGACGCGTCTGACTGCGGGCACAGCGCAGCCGGAGGAGGATGAAGTCATTGAGCTCAAATTCTTTCCTCTTGGCACTGCCGTCAGCATGGTCATGACCGGCCGCATTCAAGATTCCAAAACCATCTCGGGCATACTTTGGCTCAGTCAGAAATACGGCGCAAAGAAGCTTCGCAAGTAGCCGGTCCTTTTGAGTCTTTTCGGTAATTTGTTCCTCTTGACAGCCTCTGCGAGTAGCCGGAAAATGGCAGAAAATCGGGAGGCACGGCTGGCAACAGATAAGGTTCGTGCCCTTAGGGGGCGTAAGTGGAACGCTTGAAAGGTACGGTGAAGTGGTTCAACAATGCCAAGGGGTACGGTTTTATCGGGCGCGACGATGGCGCAGATGTTTTTGTGCACTATAGCGCGATTACGTCCGAAGGGTATAAGAGCCTGCAGGAGGGGGATCAAGTCGAATTCGAGATCACCCAGGGCCCTAAAGGTCCGCAGGCTTCAAATGTTACAAAAGCTGCATAGAGTAGAGCGCTAGACCGGGCTGACGCCGCGGCGTTTGCTGATCCAGCGGTTTTGCCGCTGTGCTATTTCCCAGTCCTTGTTCTTTCGCGGTCTCTAGTTTTAATTCCCTAGAGTATCCTGGGAGCCGCTCGCCTAAAATTTGACGAGACTGCATTTTGGGTGTATCTGTATGGGCGCGCCACATGCCCAAACGCCTCTTGTTGCTGCTGACTATATTCGCCGCCTCGCTCGTATCAGCGCGCGACAAGACGGAGAGTTGGCTCGAAGTTCGCAGCCCGCATTTCGTCGTGCTGACTGACTCCAGCGAAAAGGAGGCTCGCCACGTCGCCGACCAGTTCGAGCGGATGCGGTTAGTTTTTCACGCGGAAGTTCCCCGCGCCAACGTCGATCCCGGAACTCCGATTGTCGTCCTGGCTCTCAAGGACAAGAAAGACTTCCAGTCGCTTGAGCCGGAGGCTTATCTGTCCAAGGGTCAGATTGAGCTTGCCGGCCTTTTCATGCGGGCGCCGGATAAGAACTACGTTCTGCTGCGGCTCGATGCGCAGGGCGAGCATCCCTACGCAACGGTTTATCACGAATACACCCACCTCCTTTGCAGCGGGGCCGCAGAGTGGCTGCCCCTCTGGCTCAACGAAGGTCTGGCTGAGTTTTATCAGAACACGGAAATCCGCAATAAAGAAGTTGTGTTGGGAGAGCCGAGCGCCGGAAATGTGCTTCTTTTGAGGCGTGAACGCCTGATGCCGCTTCCAATTCTGTTCCGCGTCGATCAAAACTCGCCCTACTACCACGAAGAAAATAGGGGATCCATTTTCTATGCCGAATCCTGGGCTCTCACTCACTATCTCCGGGTCAAGGATCGCCAGCAGAACACCAACCATCTGCGCGAATATACGGAACTGGTGAGCCAGAAAGTGGACCCTGTCACTGCTGGCACGCGTGCCTTCGGCGACCTGAATCAACTACAGGCGGCGCTTGAAAAATACGTCGCGCAGACCACTTTCTTCGAGTTCAAGGGGCCGCTCGCCACCGAGGTTGACGAAACGACCTTCAAGATTCAAGCAATGAGCCCGGCGCAGGCGGATGCCGTGCGCGCAGATTTTCTGGTCTACGATCAACGAGTAAAGGATGCGAAGCCTCTGCTTGAGCGCGTGCTTCAAGAAGACCCAAGCAATGCTTCGGCGCATGAAACCATGGGATACCTGGAATTTCGTCAAGGCAATCTGGACGAAGCCAAGAAATGGTATGCGCAGGCGATCAAGCTGAATTCCCAAAGTTTTCTGGCCTATTATTATTTCGCAGCCATTACCATGAATGCGGGGGGACTCGATACGGAAACCAAGCCGCAAGTCGAAAGTAGCCTCCGCACTGCTATTAAGCTGAATCCGTCCTTCGCCCCGCCCTACGATCAACTCGCTGTGTTTTTCGGAACGGAGCGCGAGAATCTTGAGGAAGCTCACACCCTGATCCTCAATGCGGTCCAGATGGATCCGGGCAATCTTCTTTACCGGCTGAACACGGCTAACATCTTGCTGGAAATGGAGCGCGGAACCGACGCCATCGCCGTCCTGCAGAACGCAATGAGCTTGGCGAAGACCCCGGATCAAGTCGCTTCGGTTCAGAATTTGCTGGAGTCGGCCCGACAGTACCAGTCGGCTCACGAACAAATGAGTCAAGAACAACAGAGTGCTCCAGCGATTCAATCCGAGGTTTCTCAGACGCAATCAGTGAAGGCGACGTCGACCGCCGCCGAACCAAGCGCGCCAGATGAGCGGCGCGGGCCGCGGCACGGCATGAAGGGTACGATCAGGAATGTGCACTGCTCTCAGCCTGCAATCCTGGAGTTGACCGTTGAAGGCGACGGAAAAACTCTCTCTCTGCACAGCAGCAATTACTTCAAAATCCAGTTCAGCGCCATTGGCTTCACACCTGCTGGCGAACTACATCCTTGCACGGACTTGGAGGGGATGAAAGCGCACGTAGAGTTTTTCGAAGCGTCGGGGAAATCCGCTGAAGGCCAGATTTCTTCCATCGAGCTTAACAAATAGAAAAAGCCGAAACGCCGATCACGACGATTTCCCGAACACGAGTGCCTGGCGCATGCCCTCGAAGTGAATTTCGAGCAGGGTACGCGATCCGTCGGGATTTCTTCGGTACACATATTCATCACGCGGATACTTCACGTCGCGCTTCAGCCATTTTCCGTCGGCCGCGGCCACTACGTTGCTGTTGCGACTGAATTTCACGCTCGCATTGTCGATATAAGATTCCCAACTGATGGTGTATTCGCCCCTGGGCGTTGGTGCGCCGTTCAGGGTTACCGAAGAAATTAGCTTGAAGGTCCGCCAGCCCTTTTCAAAGGGTCGCGGCTTGAAACCGCTGGACATCAGTGTGTCCTGGGTGACTTTGGCCTTGCCCTCATCGCCATAGGGACCCACGAGCACGTGGTAGGAATTTGTCCACAGGAAGCCCTTCTGAACTGCTGTGACCGGAAGCCCGAGCTGCGCCAGCTTATCGGTTTCGTCGTGAGCTTGTAGTTGGTTCTTGAACTTGCCAACGTCGAAATAAAGCTCTCTCGTCAAATCAATATTGGCCCCTCCGGAATCCTCGGTCTGGACGCCCATCTTTACCGGTTCGAGCTTTGCCGGTTCGAGCTTTGGAGCTGGACCGGGCTTGGATGCGTTCACGTTGACATTCGACGCCATCGCAGCGAGCGGCAAGATTGTCGGTGCGGTCTTTGCCAATGACGTTGTCGGAGACAACGACGACGTCGCCGGAGCAGCCGCCGTGATCGGAGCCTTCGGAGCAGGATTGGCAACAGTCGACGACGAAGTCACAGCGGGCTTAGGCGGCTCAATCGGCGCAGGCTGAGCCTTAGCCGCGGGCAGTGGCAGCGAAGGCGCGAGTTTTTCGGGCTGTGGAGCTGGCTCCGGCTGGCGCATTAGCAATTCCTTCGGCGGCACGGACGACACCGCCGTCGGCGTCGGTGAAGGCTCTGTCTTCGGAATGGCTACAGCCGGTGCGGCTGCCGCTGCCAATGCCGCAAGAGGCGCGGGGGCCAATATTTCCGGAGCCGCAGCCGAAACCACCACAGTCTCTGCCTGGGGTTTGGCGGCGAATCGTTCGCCCAACCGTATGAGCAACTCACCGAGCTGAGAGCGATAGTTGTTGAACAAGAAACCGCTGGCCACGACAGCCGAGGCCAGAAGCCCGGTCGCTAATCCCCGGGAGAATGCGCTCCACGGTCTCGGCGCTTGCGGCGCTGGCAAGAGCAACGCTGGCGGAACAAAATTACTGGGCACGACCTCAGTGACGGAACCAGCGCCGAGAGGTGCGCGCGGTCGCGGTCCCGGAGGCACAAATCCTTCATCAGGGCGAAGCACTATTCCCGGTTGGGTCATCCAATTACGGATTTTGTCGCGCGCCTCCGCAGGCAGATCCGTGAATCGCAAGCCGCCCTTCTGGGTTTCGTCCGTCCACGTCACCGCGCCCGTAGCTTCGATTCGCTGGTTGTTGTCCGAAAACCAGAAACGGACAGTCCCATCCGGCGGAACCCGATCAAAGGAGTGAAAGCAAAGCCCACCATCGGATACGTTTAAGACGATGCCGCCATTGTTCGGTTCGATGTTGATATAGGCGTGTTTCGCCATCGTCGTCCGGGGAGTTTGGCGGCGATCCAAGGCTGTCATGGCAGCACCCAGTCAGGGAAGTCAATTATGAGATTATTCGCAACGCGCGCAGCAATCGAGTCCGTTCAATGAGCCGCGAACTGACCTGCAGCAGATGACCGCTCGTCGGAATTCTTGTTCTTGCCGTTCCGACAGAGCGGTAATATACCACCGGATCGCTCCTGCGCACAATCTCCCCCGTGATTTGGTAGTGGTGCAGTTTGATTGTCATCCTGAACAAGCGTTCTTTGCGCAGTGAAGGATCTGGGCGAGCCGCGCGATGTGGCGCGTTCTTTGCGACACAATAACCGCGCGTTTGGCTCGCTTCCCTATCAAACTGCACCACTACTTATGATTTTCCATCCGCATGGGGTATCCTCCAACCGGACTATTTTCCAACCGCGAGTGGACTATAACCTTCGCGCTTATATATATTCTTGCAGTCGCTAATTAGCGCACTTTCCGCAAGAACGAATCCCCCGGGCCACGGAACGCATCTGGGACAAAAGAGAACCGTCATGAAACTCAGACTCCTGATTCTTTGCACGATTTGCGTCGGCATAGCGTGCACAGCCTTCGCCGACACGCTTCATTTGACCAACGGCCAAGTCATCACCGGGACTTTTCTCGGTCGCAGCTCAGCCGGAGTGCAGTTCATCGGGCCGGATGGAACGAGTCAGATCTATCCTTCGGAGCAAGTTGAATCGGTATCGTTTGGACCCATTCCGGCTTCCGTTCAACCTGTGGCGCCGGCGCCGCAGCAGGTTATGGTCCCAGCGGGAACCATTCTTCTCGTTCGCATGGTGGATGGCTTGGATACCAAGACGGCCTACAGTGGTCAGTTGTTCACGGCGACGTTGTCCAGCAACCTCGCCGCCAATGGCTACGTGGCCGCGCCCTCCGGAACGACCGTCTACGGGGAAGTGGTCGAAGCCAAGTCAGCCGGGCGCATAAGCGGCGCGTCGCAATTGAAACTTCAGTTGACCCAAATCATAATCGGCGGGAATGCAATCCCGATCATTACCGATGTTTTTGATTCTCAAAAAGGCAAGAGCTCAACTCATCGATCTTTGTTTCGGACGCTCGGTGGCGCCGGGCTAGGAGCAGCCATCGGCGCCATTGCAGGGAACGCAGGCATGGGTGCCGCGATTGGCGGCGTAGCTGGCGGTGTGGGCTCGGTCGTGCAGCGAGGCGACCAGATCGAGATTCCCAGCGAAGCACAGTTAGAGTTTCACCTGACGCAACCGGTAACGTTGCCGGTCACGCAATAATCTCCTAAACAAGGCGGAGGGATTTATGAGAATTCGATGGACTGTCTCGCTCTTGGTCATCGTCGCAGCGACCGGCGTGTGGGCCCAGGAAAAAAAACTTCAAGACCCGGCCGAAAGCAAAGAACTCAACGAACGAGCCTACGTGCGACTGCTTCGCTCCGACCTGAAAACCAAGAAGGAAGCAATTATCAAGGAAGACATGCAATTGACTCCGCAACAGGCGGCGGCCTTCTGGCCGATCTACAAGAATTACGACGCCGAGCAGAATAAGCTCATTGATCAGAAACTCGGGGTTTTCCAGGACTATGCACAGAACTTTATGACCATGAACGACGAGAAGGCCGATCAGATAGCGCAAAAAGTCATCGCACTAGACGATCAAAGATTGGCGTTGAGAAAAAAATACTACCAACTCATGAAGTCCGCGATCCCAACCGTGCTGGTGGTTCGATTCTTCCACGTAGAAAACCAAATTCAATCTCTCATGGATCTTCAGATCGATTCCACCCTGCCGATCGTTGAACAGGCGACCGAATAATAAACGCGGCTTTGTAGCCGATGAAAAGACCGTCAGTTTGCCTTAGGTTTGTATTCTCCGGCAGGTGCATCGTACAATAAATCGGCGGTTCGATGGATTCGCACGCTGAGGACTGTTTTAAACCTCTGAAGTCGCGTCCCCGGAATCATCCTCCAATTAAATGCGACCGGCGCGATATGCCGGTCAAGGAAGTTCTAAGCTCATGGTCATATTAATTACGATCGTTCACATCGCGGTTTGTTTGTTTCTCATCATTGTGGTGTTGCTGCAGAGTGGCAAGAGCGGCGACATTGCCGCTGCTTTCGGCGGCATGGGCAGCCAGACCGCCTTCGGTCCACGCGGCGCTGCCACGGCTCTGTCGAGAGCAACCACATGGTCGGCCATCATCTTTATGGTGACCTCAATCACGCTCTCGGTCTATGCTTCACGACGTGGTAATGCCAGGTCGGTCTTACAGGGAGTCAAGGCCTCGCCGGTCAAGTCTCAGCCAGTGAACCCCGCAACCCCGCCGGCCCCGCCATCGCAGAAGTAAGTCGTTCGTCGTTGGTCGTTCCTCTGCAAATGCCCAACTGTTTCGCCAACGACGAACGGCCGATGACCAACGACTAACCATGATCCACGAAATCCTTCCCGTAGGCCCGCTGCGTTGCAACTGTTCCGTTATCGGCGACGAGACCACGCATGAGGCGATGGTGATCGATCCCGGTGATGAGATCCAAAGCATTCTCGCGCTGGTGCGTAAGCACAACCTGCAGGTAAAGCAGATCGTTATTACGCACGCGCACATCGACCACGTCGGCGGCGCCATGAAATTGCGGGCCGCAACTGGCGCACCCATCCTGCTTAATCAGAACGATTACGATTTGCTTAAGATGCTCGACATCCAGGCCACATGGATCGGCGTGCCGCCTCCGGGCAAGGTGGACATCGATCAGAGCATCGGGCAATCAGACACCATAAAAGCCGGATCGCTCACCGCAAATGTAATTTTCACGCCCGGCCACACGGAAGGCAGCGTATGCCTTTATTTTCCCGTCGAAAAGAAATTAATTGCTGGGGACACGCTTTTTGCGGGAAGCATTGGACGAACCGATCTGCCCGGGGGTTCTTTTGACAAGATCATCGATGCGCTGCACGACAAACTCCTCGCCTTACCGGATGACACGGTTGGCACTCCGGGCCACGGTCCCCAAACCACCATCGGGGAAGCGCGCGCGAATAATCCATTCCTGAAAAACTAGACCGAGCCGACAAAGAATCTCACATTTTTTTCCGGGCCAAGCGATCTACTAAAACCCTCAACGTGGTTTGCGCCTCTGGACTCCACCAAACTGCATTGACCTGATCAAGCTCCCGATCGAAGGATGCAGAGAAAAGTTCGAACAGATCGGCGCGAGCGCGCCGCCGGGTTGCGGCCATGGCGTCGACCGGCAAAGCCACCAGGCCGCGGCACCACTCGATTGCGCGCCCTACTACCTGATCGAGCGGAACAACCTCGTCCACGAAACCAAGTCGCGCGGCCTCCTCGGGAGAAATCAAAAGACCGCCAACCGCCAGCCTTTCTGCTTGATGCGCGCCCACTAACCGTTTCAGCGCGGCAAAAATTACGGGCGGCAGCGGCAATCCGACCTGCACTTCGTTCAGTCCCAACTTCCAATCGCCATGCGCCGCAATCCTGCAATCACAAAAGATCGGCAGAACCCCGCCTCCAGCGGTGGCGTGGCCTGTAATTGCAGCCGCGATCGGAATGGGAGAGCAGGCAAGCGCGCCGCACAGCGCGTAGAACTCGCGCCACAAAGCAGAAATCGCGGGAGCATCAAGAGTCAGAAGCAGCGGCACATCGAGCCCGGCGGAGAATCTGCCCACCGTACCCGAGAGCACGATCGCCCGGGCGCCATCCTGCGGGGCCGCCTCCACGGCTTCTTTGAGCTCAGCAATCAACTCCGGCGAAAGCGCATTCGCCGGCGGACGATTCAGCTGCAGTTCGCGCACCGCTCCGTGGTCAATCGTGAGGATCATGGCTTCAGAATAATCCGGAAGTGCGTTTACCGATGTGAGTATAAGTTGAGCGCACCAAGAAGTGGAATTCAATTTTTCCACATTTCAGTTTCTAAACACGGGCACGCTGTCTTGTGATGCGCGTCTCATTGATTCAACAGAGCCAGCACCTGCGGAATGCCTTGGTGAAAATCTAGCGGCGGCGTGATCAGGCTCACGATCAGATTCCCATCATCGGAGAAATCATAAAAATGCCCGGGATGCACCAGCACCGAAAACTTGCGCAGAATTTCGATGGCAAGGTCTTCGTCCGATTGCGTCACCGGAACGCGCAACACAGCGTACCATCCGCCTTCGACCTCCAGGCGGCGACAGATTTTCTGTTTATCCAACGCGCGATCGAGTTCGCTCAAGTTCGTGCGCACGCGATCCAGTAGCAACGGCTGAATCGAATATCGCTGCTCCAGCAACGCGGACGCCGCTAATTGAATTGGAGCATTCATCGAGAGATACGTATCAGCGATCACTTCCATCCGTGCCAGTGCCGCCGAGACGGCCTCGCGCGGCCCATTGGCGACAATCCACGCCAGCTTCATCTGCGGCAGTCCCGAAATCTTTGAGACCCCGCTCAACGTGAATGTCAGCACATCGCGGTTGGCGGCAAACGTCGAGCGCGGCACGCCGTCATGCGCGTAGTCGAGAAAGACTTCGTCGGCAATCAGTGACAACTTGAATTCGCGGCAGAAATCGTTAAGCGTGGTTCGTTCCTCGTCAGCGACATATGATCCGGTGGGATTATTCGGATGCACTACCACCACGGCGCGGGTACGATGGTTCACTGCCTTGTACAAAGAGGGGAAGTCAATTTGCCATCCGTGATCATAGATCAGCGGATAAGGAACCAGTTTCACGTCCTGCAAGTCAGCCAGAAACTCGAACAACGGATAGCTCGGCTTGGGCACAAGGATTTCATCTCCAACATTGCAAAGCAGTCGGAACAGGTAGGAATAACCCTCACTCGTGCTGGTGGTGAGCACAATCGACTCGGGATCGATGTCATGTTGTTTCCGATAATAGCCAGCCACGGCCTCGCGCGCGCTGCGCAGGCCTTTGGGCTGGGGATCGTAGTCCATCGCCCTGGGATTGGTGAATGCCTGCAGAATGGCTTCCGCGTTGTAGTGCAACTCTGCGCGCGTCGGATTCGAAATTGTCAGGTCAAGAACTTCCCTGCCCGCCGCCCGCAACTCTTGCTGCGCTTGCGTGAAGCGGTTGGGCGTAAGCTTCCAGTCGGTACGGTGGGAAAACATGCGTGACCATCATACGCAAAGATCCGCTCAGCTTACTGTCAAGTCAATCGGGTAAAGCCATCATCACTCCAGGCTTCGCTGCCCACGCCGTGGTGCACAAAGAAAAGACCATCGGGATCATACTTGGCTTTCACCGCCTGCAATCTCGCATAGTTCGACCCCCAGAAAGATTGCTGCCACGAGGGTTCAAAGAAGTTGCTCTCGGAAACATAGGCGCCGGTCACAGTAGCGATCTTCCGCAATTCATTCATCGCGTGGTCGACAGCAGCTGCGTCCTTGCCGGCGGCGGATAGATCAGGCTCGTGCCCAGGAATTCCTGGATAAGAATGTCCCTTTCCGGCGGCAATAATGGCAAGCGCAAAAGCATCGAGCACGGCAGGATTCATCGCCGTATCTTTCGCCGCAGCGATGGCATCGGCAGGAGCTCCAGCCAGTCCTTTATTGAAGTGCAGTTCGACCTCCCAATGCCGTGAACTCGCAAACAGCGCATTCGCCAGCCGCTCTTGCGAATCGCCCTCGAGCAGCGATGCAGGCAGCCATTGCGACTGGTAGCCATAAATTGACCACGCTACCTGGCCGCCGTCTCCGTTCCACCAAACATTATTGGTTTGGGCGCCGGGGCGTGAATCCGTATGAAAAACATCGTGGTGATGTTCCTTCCGCCATTCCACGTCCCACCAATTTCGCGCCGGCATGCTGCCGATAATAAGTGGCGCCCCAATCGTATAAGAACCGGGCGATGCCGCGACCCAATCCAGAAGGGGTTGCCAAACTTTTTTGGCGTGCTCGGTATCTAAGCCATGCGAAACCATGCTGACGTCAAGCTCGTTGTCTGGCGTAACGTGGATTTGCTCGCCCCAATGTTCATTAAAGAGCGCATCGCGGTAGAAGCCCACAAACTGCCGAATCAGGCGACGATAGGCGTCATCCGATGAGGCTTTAATGGTGAAAAAAGCGCCGCCCCAGAACTCTGGCAGATCGCGAACGCGCAACGTCACTTTACTCACGACACCCAAGCTGCCACCGCCGCCGCCCTTGAGTCCCCAAAACAGGTCTGAGTTCGTGCACGCGTTCGCGATACGTATCTTGCCATCGGCGGTGACGACTTCAGCTTCCAGCAATCCCGCCGCTGCCAGGCCATAATGTTTGGAAAAACTTCCGAAGCCACCACTTTGAATAAGGCCCGCCACGCCGACTGTCGTGCAACCGCCGCCTTGCACGTAAGCACCGCCCTTGGTGGTAACGGCTTCGTAGGCCTGCATCCAAATTGCTCCAGCTCCGACTGTCACGGCCGGTT
>JBEKGG010000005.1:0-44569 GCA_050012915.1 Terriglobales bacterium
GGCGAAGCTCAGGGTTCTCCGGTCACCGGGCCGCAGAGCGACGAAATACTTCCGCAACCTCGAGTCGTAGGGCCAGTAAATTTCCGCAAGGCGGTCCCTTATATAACGAGCGGATACAACCCTTACTCGGTCGCGATTGCGGACGTGAATGGCGACGGTAAGCCCGACCTGATTGTCGCCAATGAGCAGCAGAGCAAGACCGATACTGCGGGCTCGATCAGTGTCATGCTGGGGAAGGGCGATGGAACCTTTCATGCGGCAGTAAATTACAGCTCCGGTGGGGAAAGCGCTTATTCCGTGGTCGTCGCCGACGTTAACGGCGATGGCAAGCTGGACCTGGTGGTGGCGAATGGTTGTCTGGGAAGCGATTGTTCGACCGGGAGCGTGGGCGTGCTGTTGGGCAAGGGCGATGGAACCTTCAAGAAGGTTGTGACTTATAAGTCGGGCGCGGCATCCGTTTTTGGATCGCAGGTCGCTGTGGGTGATTTGAACGGCGATGGCAAGCTCGATCTTGCAGTCGCAACCACGGGATCTGGATGTGGTAATGGTTGTCCCGAGGGCTTGGTCGGCGTGTTGTTGGGAAACGGCGACGGAACCTTTAAGAAGGCTAAGACCTACAAGACCGGCGGATTCGATGCCATCGGATGGGTCGAGATAGCCGATGTGAATGGTGACAAAAAGCCCGATCTAGTGGTGGCGAATTATTGCGCGAACGAGTGCAGTTATCCACCGACGGAGGGATCGGTTGGCGTGCTGCTGGGGAACGGCAACGGAACATTCAAGGCAGTTAAAACCTACCCGTCCGGCGGGGACGGTGCTGTCTCCGTAGCCGTAGCGGATTTGAACAAGGACGGCAAGCCAGACCTTCTTGTGGCGAATTGCGGGCCGGAAGCGTGCGGTCCTGGTTCTCCCGGGGGCAACGTTGGGGTTTTGATCGGGAATGGCAATGGCACCTTTAAGCCTGTCAAGACCTACCCGGCGGCGAACTCGCCGTTCGACGTAGTTGCGGCCGATGTGAACGGCGACGGTAACCTCGACATCGTCGTGTCGAATTGGGGTACGTCGAACGCGGGCACGAATGACGGCTCCGTCACTGTTCTGCTGGGCAAGGGCAACGGCACTTTCCAAGCCGCGCAAACCTTTCCGTCGGGCGGAGCCGAGGCCCCCTCGGTTGCCGTGGCGGATGTCAATAAAGATGGCCGTTTGGATATCGTGCTGGCGTGTGTGGCGGACAGTCTGAATCAGAGTTCGACGGGCGTAGTGAGTGTGCTGATCAACGATACTAAAACCGTTCGCCGCTCAGAATCGCTCGGGACAGAATCTCCCTTTTAATAGCAAAGAACCGGAAAGGCTTTTTGCGCGCGCGGGGAACCGATCCGACAAATCTCGAATGTCATCTGACGATGTTTGATCTGGAATGCCTTCTAGGACACTGCGCAAAATCCTGCATGCGTAGGTGAAAAGTTAGTGAACTACTGATTCTTGACAACCCTCCGCCGCCGTAGGAAACTTCGTACGCTTCGGCTACGCCCGACCAGAGCCGGTTTTAGGCGAGCGCCGGAAACTGCGACTTGAAAGGTTTAGGTTGCCGATCATGAAGCTAGAACTAACAACGACTTTACGCAAAGGCGCGTTCGTTCTTGCGCTGGGGCTAGCAGTGGCTGCGACTCCGCGCGCGCAAGCCCAAACGTTCAGCGTGCTGCACAACTTCACCGGAGGAAGTGACGGCGGAACTCCTCTGGCTGGCTTCACGATCGATACGGCAGGAAACCTGTATGGCACCACCAGCGCCGGCGGGGCTTCTGACAACGGAACCGTGTTCAAGATAAGCGCGGAAGGCAAGGAGACTGTGCTGCACAGCTTTTCTAGTGGGACCGATGGAGCAAATCCCCAAGGAAGTTTACTCAGGGATGCGGCGGGCAATCTTTATGGGACTACTTTCGGCGGAGGTGCCTCCGGTGCCGGAACTGTGTTCAAGGTCGGACCACACGGCAAGGAGACTGTGCTGTACAGCTTCAAAGCAGGAACCGACGGGGCACACCCGGAAGCAGGCTTGGCCACCGATGCAGCGGGGAATCTGTATGGCACGACGACTGCGGGCGGCCCGAACAGCAACGGTACAGTTTTCAAGTTGACCAAGTCTGAGAAGTGGACGGAAAAGGTTCTCTACAGCTTTGGCTCAGGCACGGACGGAGCAATTCCCGTCGCTGGTGTCACCTTGAATGCGGCCGGAAGCCTCTATGGCACCACTTCTGCGGGAGGCACTTATGGATACGGGACCGTCTTTCAGTTGAAAGATTCGAAGTCCGGCTGGAAGGAAGACATTCTCCATAATTTTGAGCTGCAGAGCGATGGAGGCGTTCCTTATGCCGGGTTGGTCTTTGATCAGTCGGGTAATCTTTATGGCGCTGCCACAGAGGGCGGCGACGGCGGTCAGATTGGAGGCGGCACGGTTTTCGAACTCACGCCCGCAAAAGGCAGCTGGACGTTCACTGTGATTAACAGCCTTGCCGGGTGGGGAATCTCGGGAACGTTTCGCGATCTCCTACTGGATTCATCGGGCGACATTTATGCCACGACGCATTGCGACGGCGCCAATGATGCGGGCACGGTCTACGAACTGACACCGTCCGGCGGGACCTGGACCTACAACTCACTTTACGTCTTTACCGGCGGTAGTGACGGCCTGTTCTCGTTCAGCAACTTGGTGGCTGACAATAACGGCAATCTCTACGGCACGACCAGGGGCGGCGGTGCGGATAGCTTCGGAGTCGTCTTCAAGGTCGAACCGTAGCTTAATTCTTACGGATTGAGAACAGCCGCGCACAAGCGGCGTATCCATTTATACGTCGTGACACGATATACGATCGTACCCTTCCAGCTCTTCAACCGGCCGCTGCGTGTCTTCGTCACTGACTCCCCCATTTCTTGCGAACCAACCCAACATGTCCTCCGACGCCACTGGATAATCGCTGCTTTCAGCCGGACGCCGCTCATGAAGGACAACTAGAGGTAAACTGCTGCTGAGCAGGGCAGGGACTCCTCAAAATGGGGCTTTCGTCGAAATTCGCCACGGGCTTGAGAATTATTTTGGGCTTATTTGCTCTGTTAGTTGTGTGGATAGGCTTTCAGCTTGGTACCCATCGTCACACTGGAATATTACGCACGCTGGCGGAAGCCAAGCAATTTCTTAGCCAAGCATCATCATCTTCCGGTGTGGGGCAGCACAGCGCAATATCCGGCCCGCAACATAGCGTCAGTCTGTCCTGGAAGCCGAGCAGCTCTGTCGTTGTTGGTTACAACGTGTACCGTCGTGGAGCGACGGGCTTGGTTAGGCTCAATATAGCGCCGGTCGCCGGAACCAGCTACGTCGACCATACCGTTCAACTGGGGCAGACCTACTTCTACGTGACCAAAGCGCTGAATGCGAAGGGAAGTGAGAGTACGGCCTCAAACGAAGTTCGCGTTGACATTCCTCCAAAGTAGATTTCATCGGCCAAGTGATGTTGGGTGGCTTGACGGCCACATGTGAGTTGCCCATACGGTACCCATTTTTGGCTCTGTTTTGCGCGAGGCTGATTGGTTTGTGCTGCGCGGTGTCTGCTACGATTGCCGCATGTTCAATTTTGGGTCACCGAAAACAGCTGGCGACTGGATCGTGCACATCGCGGGAGCCATCGTCGCGATATTCCTTGTCTGGTGGATGCTTCGGATGTACGTACTGTGAACGCAATCAAGACCGCTCCGGTCCGCTCAATGAGCGTTGTGGCGATTTATCGCCAGTTAAGGTTCGTTTCAAGGCATTTTTACTCGGGCAAAGACGTAAGGGTTTTGGCGCCCGCATTGAACGCGAATTTCGTGTGAAACGGGGTCCGTGTCGACACGTACCGATGTTGCATCACAGTCGCCAGCGACCCCGATGTGTACGCTATAAAGCCTTTTTTCGAGGACCGGGAGCCAGGGAGGCTGTTGCACGATGGTGACTCCCTCCCAATCGATGCCTGCCCAGCCGCCCGAGCATCTGCGCAAGATGAGATGGTCACCGAGTTTGGTCTCAGCGTCAGGCAGGTCAGTTCGCCAATAGTCGGCAAACAGGCTAAAGCACACAAGCAGCGCAACAAACACGGCGATTCCCCTTGCCGCAAAAGGAGAGAGCGACTTCGCTGACTTCCTGAAGGCGAGGCACACCAAACAAATGGCAGAGCTATAGGCAAGAACCAGATTTACGGCTTGCATCCAAAATCCGCGAAAGGACCACGGAGTGAAGATTGTGCAGAGTCCAACTGTAATACTCGCAGCGAAGAACACGAGCATGGTACGTCGGAGAAAACTGTTTAGGCACGTCCAGTACTTCTGACAGAGCCACCCCATGAACGGAGCGAGCGGGATGGCAATTATCCATAGAATCCAAATGTAGTATATGGACGCGTTCATTGTTGACCACAGTATAAGCTCGACGTTGGTTGCTGCTATTGTGGACGAGCGACCAGTCTCAGGGGTAAGTGTTGCAATCAGGCGGTAGCGCTGATTGAGAATTTCGTAGCCGGGAGAACCTGGCTCCCCGCTCAATTCTTCTCAACTAGCTTTGAACCCGTTATGAGTGAAAGGGCGCGACTGGTTCAGTCCGCTCGGAGCCACGTAGTCTAGTTCAAAATCATCTTGCCCAGGATTTCCTTTAGCAGCTTGCCGGCGACTGTCGCGGTGATTTGCGTGTTGTCTTGCGCGGGATTGTATTCCACGATGTCGGCGCCCAGGATTTTACCCGTGATGCCATGCAAGTGTGCGATCGCTTCTCTGACCGACATGCCGCCGGGCTCGCGATGAGAAACGCCGGGGGCGAAGGCGGGATCCAGCGCGTCCATATCGAAGGAGATATAGATGGGGCCGTCTAATTTCATGCGGTCGAGCGCGGGCAAGTGGCGCATCTCGATGACTTCGACGTCGAACTTCCTGGCTTGCTCGCGTTGATGCCCAGTGATAGTACGAATTCCGACTTGGATCAGACGCTTGGCCAATCCTTCCTCCATGATGCGAGCAAACGGGCAAGCATGCGATATCCGGTTGCCTTCGAATTCGTCGTAAAGATCGGGGTGGGCGTCGAAGTGGAGGATGGTCAATCCTGAACTGCGCCGGCCGAAGGCGCGAATGATGGGCAGGGTAATCGAGTGGTCGCCACCGAGGCATACCGGACGACAGCCCTCGTCCAGCAATTCGCCGACTTTCCTTTCGATCGCCGCGAACGGTTGATCGACGGTGAAATTTAAATCCCCGGCGTCGCAATAGGTGCCTTCGGCGCTCAGGTCCACGCCGGTTTCCGTCCAGGAATTCGACGAATCAGAGTTTAAGGCGACACGGATGTTGGGCGGGGCTCCGGCCGCGCCTCGCAACCAGGAGGAATTTGCGTCGAAGGGAATGCCGAGAATTACAGGGGTTCCGGGTTTGGCCGAGTCGGGACGGAGGGTCATGAAAATGTTTTTCGTTCGGGATAATTTCTCACCTTTTCTTGTGTTCATTGCAGCTTGGCATACTCGGACTTGGCTTGCTTCAGGATGGAGACGTCAGAGTCGGCGTCTTTCCAGAGCGTGAGGAAATCCTTGTAGGCCGCAAGTGAGCGGACACGGGCGGCATCGGCATCGGCTCCTTGCAAGTTTCTTGCCTGAAGTGCATTTGCCCGCGCAACTCCCAGATGCGCCAATGCTCCTGTCCAGCAGTTCCAAACGATCCCGCTGTGGTCGAGAATCTTCTGAAACTCCGCAGCAGCGGCACTGCCTTGTCCAGTCGCCAGGTAGGCTTCTCCGCGGACATACGTCGGATAGAGGCAGGAAATATTGGCGACGAACCCGATCTGTCCCAACTCGATGCCCGAGGCAGCCTGCAGAGTGCTCAGGGCGAGAGCCGGATTCTTCCGGTCGAGCGCCAATTGTGCCTGAATTGCGGGCAGCCAAAGCGACTGCATCTGCGTATCGAGCGGGAAGCGTTTACCTAAGTCCTGAGCTAAGGACTCGGCTCGTGCGGCGTCGCCTGCCATGGCAAATGCCAGCGCAGCTTCGCTCTCGACGCCCTGGCTCGCGGGAGCCAGTTTTAAGGCCTCCTCCGCTAACTTCGGCGCTTCGGCGGAATTGCCGTACGCGGCCTCCCGCTGCGCAGCAATCGCCTGCCATATCCCCCCATTTTCCTTGCTGTCCGCCCGGATGGCGGAGTCCACCGACCGCTTGGTCAATTCCCGAGCTTTGCCAAGATGGCCCCCGAACGCCTCAGTGTCAGATGCGAGCGCAAGTCCCCAGTTCTCAAAGTCGGGCCGACCCGCAAACCATTGCAACTCTTCCGCCATCGCTGCCGAGTCCGCCCCGAGAAAGGCAAGAGCGTAGAGACTGGTGTGCATTGTGTTATCGTTCAACTTTCGTACCTGCGCCTGGCGAATCATTTGTCGCGCTTCGTCGAATCGCTGTAAGGCGAGAGCACAGTTGGCGAGATTCTCGTACGAGGCTACGTGATCCGGCGCGAGCTGCACGGCCTGCTGTGTGATCCCCGCAGCTTTCTCGTATTGCCCCAGAAGGACCAGCACTCCTCCCAACTCGGTGTACGCTCCGACCGTTCGCGGGTAGCTCGCGATTTCTTCCTGATAGGTCTGGATCGCTTTATCGACTTCTCCCGTCACATTCGAATAGTAGTCGGCAGTAATGTCCAGCTTCTCTCGCTCGCTGGCGTGCTCGCGCAACTGAAATGCCTTGGTGAAATATTCGCTGGCCCGCCCTGGCTGTCCATTACTGTTGTAGTCACCGCCCAATGCCCTGTAGGCGATGGCGAAGTTGGGATCAATCTCGATGGCGTGTTGATGGTACGGCAGCGCTGCGCCGGGACCTTTTTCTCGGAGGGCATTCTTGCCCAGACTGTACGCTTTCAAAGCTTCGAGCGAAGAGGTTGTGGCCTCCGCCAGAGGAACATCAAACTTCTGCACCGAAGCCAGCGACTCGCCCAATTCGCCGCGCACCTTGGATGCCGCCTCGCCCAACGCGTTCACCACCTGCCCCTTAGACGCCACCGTGATCTGCTCCACGGCCAGCGTGTCTCCGCTCTGGCAGTTCACCGCCTTCAACGCCAGCACATACGCGCTGCCCAGACTGCCGATTGCTCCGCCAATGTAGGCCTTGCTCTGCGCCCGCAAACACAGGTTGCGGGCTACTTCGGGAGTGAGTTTCGTGCTGGCCGGAAGCGTCATCAATTTCAAAGTCTTCGCCACTTGACTGTCGGAAAGCACATTCAGGAAAGGCGATTGCCGCAGAGAAACGGTCAGCGCCGTCTTCAACGTATCGTCGAATATTGGATCGCTTGTGCTGTTGGCAAAATCGGCAAGAACGATCGTGTCCTTCTCGGTCAGCGGCTGTCCTCGACGCCAGCGGTGGTAAACTCCGCTGGCCAGAAGGATGGCGCACAAAAGCGCCGCAACGATGTACCGCCAGGCTCGCGTGGGGATGGCCGCACTCGGTTGTCCAGTCGAGCCGAGCTCGACCCCTCCACCATCTGCGGCAACGGCTCGTCCCGAGTCCATCTTCCGCTTCAATCGCTGCAGATCGCCCCGCAGCTCGGAAGCACTTTGATAACGCTGCTCTGGATTCTTCTCCAGCGCCTTGCTGATGATCGCTTCCACTTGCGCCGGCAACTCGCGATTCAACTCAGTCGGAGCAACTGCATCCTCATGAAGGATGGCGCCAAAAGTCGCACCGATTGTTGTTCTTTCAAAAGCAAGGTGACCGGTTGCCATCTCGTAAAGCACAGCCCCGAATGAGAAAAGATCGGTGCGCGCATCCAGGACCTTCCCCGCCACTTGTTCAGGGGACATGTAGGTCACTGTGCCCATGGTGCTGCCGCCGGTTGTCAATTCTTTTTCTTCGAGTGTCGGATCGTCAGGCCCGGAGCCGGAACCGCTCTCGATGTGCCTGCGCGTAAAGTCTATTTTCGCCAAGCCGAAATCCAGAATCTTGGCGTGACCACCTGCGGTGACAAAAATATTGGCTGGTTTGATGTCGCGATGCACGATTCCCTTGGCGTGAGCAGCGTCCAGCGCATCGACGATCTCGATAGCGAGTGACAACAGGATTTCAATTTCGAGCGGACGGCCAGCAATGCAGCGCTTCAGAGTCATGCCATCCAGAAATTCCATGGCAATGAAGGCTTTTCCGTCCTGCTCGCCAATGTCGTGAATGGTGCAGATGTTGGGATGGTTCAGCGCGGACGCAGCCTGAGCTTCGCGTTGAAAACGGGCGAGGGCCTGCGGGTCGCGGGCAACGCCCTCGGGCAGAAACTTGAGGGCGACAAAACGGTGCAGCCGAATATCTTGCGCTTTATACACCACGCCGATGCCGCCATCGCCCAGCTTCTCGACGATGCGATAGTGCGAGATGATTTGATCGATCACGCGGGCAGGTCTGTTTGTAGCGCGATTATGTTATGGGCCAAACTCGGGTAAGTCAATGCAACCGTGGTTGACGGTGACAGACTGCTGCCCGCCGAAGGTCCTCGCCGAGATCCCGGACGGCAGGCGTCCACTCGCAGCAATTCACTGCAATCCAGCCTGTCCCAACATTTGCAAAAACCGTTCTTGCGTACGCATGTCGATCGACTGTGCCACCAGTTTCCCGTCTAGGTCACCGTCGGTACCCAGACCACAATCTGCAAGGGCCATGCACATCTGTCACTTTGGTCCTAATCCGGAGATTCGTTAGGATTAAAGGATGGGCTTAGACTGCTTGGTCGTGACGTGCGACGCCACTCTGTTAGGTCAGATAAAAACCTATTTCAGAGCGCACGGCGTTTCGCTGGATCTCAGGCAGGATTCTGCAAGCGCAGTCGAACTTGCTTCCCGCCGTCACTGGGACGGACTGATCATCGACTGTGACGATGTTGCCGGAGGGACGGAAACACTCGTCAATGTACGAAGCAGCCGATCGAATCAAGAAACTCTGATTGTCGCGGTGGTGAACGGTTCGACCGGCAGGGATACGGTTCTTGACTTAGGAGCCAACTTCGTACTCTGCAAACCAATTGATGAAACTCGATTGCGTAGCGTCCTGGATCCGGCGCTTGCCAAGATGGAGCGCGAACACCGCAGGTATTTCCGATACGACATAGAGTTGCCGGTACGGTTTCAGAATCAACTTGGGCAATCGGTTAGCGCTACCATGAAAAATATCAGCGAGGGAGGAATGGCCATCAAACTGGTTGATCCAGTGCGTCTCAAAGGAGTTGTTCCGGTGGAGTTTGACATTCCCAGTATCGAGCCGCAGGCTTTTCACGCCAAAGCTGATATTGTTTGGAGCGACTCGTTCACGATGGGCTTACGCTTTTTGCACATCGAAAAAAATTCTGAAGTCGCTCTCCAGTCATGGCTAAGTTCGCTAGAGGGGCAATTTCAGTTCCGTGACTCAACCCGCCAGATAGGAGCTGCGACGTAGGCTCTAACCTCGGGTCGATCCCGGCTGCGAGGATGCTGGCCTCAGTGCGAGCCCGTTATTGCGGAGAGCGGACGGAAAACTGATGGAAACAGCGTCCTGCCCATGGAAGCTGATGGTCACGCTGGTCTCGGCTTCGACGGCTTCACCATTCAAGTCATGATGCGCGTAGCGCCACAGCCTGACCGCCTGAACGGCGGCCACGGCCAAGATACGATTGCCATCCAATACTCGAATTTCTTTCACCCGGCCATCGGTTGCGATCACGACGTCCATGCCGACTTTGCCAGTGAGATGGGCGTCGGGAGCGTCGGGAATTATCACATGGCCCTGCGGCGCTTCCGCCACTTGCAATCGATTTGAGCCGGAGCCAGATTCCTTCTTGTAGAAAATTACTCTCACATCGCCGTAAGGTCTTGGGTTAGTTGAAACCACAGGCGTGGGCACAATCACAGCGGGAGTCCACTCGGGTAGAGGGATGGTTGCGGCTTGCTCAGAGTTCTCCAGAATCCGAAAGCCGACGAACGCTAGCAGCGAAACTGCCGTGAGTAGTCCGGCCGCGACGGCGATCGAGCGCTTCCGCAGATTCGCCAGCAGCGACACTTTAGACGGAACCGAACGGGGCCGCCGCCGCTCTCGAGATGGAGCCGCAGACGAGTGCGGAGCTGAGACTGCAAGATTATCTTCCGCCGGGAAACTGCCAGCAGCTAAAGGTTCGTCAGGAAGATCGACTCCCCAGACTTTTCGTTCGAACGACACTGATTCAATACCAGCCCGAATTTCGTCTGGGCCGATCTGCTTGCTCCAGACCACACGAAACCGAAACTTATTTTGGCCCCGCTGTAGCATGATGGTCTGACCCGCTTGCAGTGGAACGCATAATCCGGCCAACCGTCCTCCAACCGGGCTGATGTCCACCGTGTGGGCAAGCTGAGGCCCACTTTCGTGATCGTTCTCGCCGTCCGGCCAGAACCGCAACGGCAACACCATCTTGGTGCGTTTGTAACGTTGTACTCCTTCAGGCATTGCCTACAGATTGCGTTTGTTTGCGAGGCAGAATCAAGTTACCGACGTTACTCGCGGCGACCGTGTTTGCCCACCGGAATCTCAGCTTGCCGACAGGGAGGAGAAACACGACACTTTTGCAGCGAGAGGTCCAGACGGGACTACAATCGGTAGCGCCTTGAAGTCAAAAAGGAGATTCGTGCTTATGGCAAGCACTCGGAACATGACATCATCGCGGGAGCTAGCGGCGGTTTCAGTCGTTACGTTTCTGCTCTTAATCTCCACCGGCGAGGTTACTCTCGCCAACGCCCAACCGCCGGTCGACTCCGCAATACTCACATCTGTTGATGCGGTTCAATCCGCAACTCACTACAAGTATGAGGCTCTTTATGAGTTCTGCGATTCTTCTGGTTGTCCGGACATTCCTAATGGCGATCTTATCTTCGACGCCGCCGGAAACCTGTACGGAACTACGTTCGAAGGTGGAGATCCTGCCTGCGGGTTGGGTTGCGGCACGGTTTTTCGGCTTTCGCCAAACGCGGATGGCGATTCGAAGCTAACCACGATCTTCAAGTTTGATGACGAGGACGGAGCTTATCCGGCCACGGGTTTGGTTATGGACGTCGCCGGAAATTTATATGGGACAACGACCAGCGACAGCGGGCTCGGCGATGGCACCGTGTTTAGGCTCTCTCCGCGCAGGGATGGAACGTGGACCATAAGTACGCTCGTCAAGTTTACGGGTAAGAACGGCAGCGATCCTGAGGCGCGGCTCATTCTCGACGCGGCCGGGAACTTGTACGGGACGACTGCCGCCGGTGGGAATTCCGCTTGCGATGGAAGTGGGTGCGGCACGGTGTTCCAGCTTGCGCTGGCGGCAAAGGGAAAATGGAAACTTACCACGCTTTTCGAATTCAATGGCGTGAACGGGGCGAGTCCTTACGCGGCTTTGATCTTCGACGCCGCCGGCAACTTGTACGGAACAACTTCCGGTGGAGGGAAATTCGGGGAGGGAACAGTGTTCGAACTTTCTCCCGCCAAGGGCGGTGCGTGGACACGGACGACTCTTTTCAACTTCAACGGTGCGGACGGCGCCGGTCCCCGAGGGGATGTGGTCTTTGATGCCACTGGCAATTTGTATGGAACCACGGTCGGCGGCGGCAAACACGGCTTGGGTACGGTGTTCAAGCTCTCTCCGGAGCGCAAGGGTTGGAAGCACAGTACCCTCGTTAGCTTCGACATCGTCAACGGGAGCCAGCCCACGGCAGGCGTCATCTTAGACACCGCTGGAAACCTCTATGGGAATGCCGACGACGGACGCTTCGGAATAGGCATCGTGTTTCGGCTCTCGCCGCAGTCCAACGGAAGCTGGAAGAGGACTACGCTTTTGACCTTCGATGGCGAGAACGGCTCGGGACCGACAGGAGGCTTGCTTCTGGACGCTGCCGGAGATTTATTCGGGGCGACTGCGGTTGGGGGCAAGCGCAACGCCGGGGTTGTATTTGAGCTTTCGCCTGTAAAGTAAGACCCAGCAGATTTTCTATAAGATACTTCATTGACGTGCCGCGCGAAACCGCTCCAACAGGTGTGCGGCCGCGAGAACTTCGGTGCCCGCAAGGCCGCAGGAAGAGTACAGGGTGATGTCGTCGCCGGAACGAGGCGGCGTCTGCTTGGCGACCAAGGTCGCTAAATCCTGTAGATGGTCCCAGGCTGCGCTCGCGGAGAGGAAATGTGGCTCGGGGTAGCCGTTCGCCTGCTCGATGGAATCTGTGGCGAGAAACGTGATCCGTTTGGCGATGTCTGTAGGCAGCTCGTGCTCATTCAACGTTTTCGCACCCAACGCGTTGACGTGCGTTCCTGGTGAAAGCCACTTCGTTTCCAGGACCGGCGTTCTGGAACTGGTTGCACTGATCACGAGATCGACGTGTTCGACAGCTTCCTGGGCGGACGCCGCCGGCTGAACGTCGGCTTTGATCGTGGTAGCCAACTCGGCGGCAAACCTGCGCCGGTGTTCAGGGTCCCGGCTATACACTCGGACTTCGGTCAGCGGTCTGCAGGCCGCTGCCGCAAGGAGTTGCGTACGGGCTTGACTTCCCGTGCCGATAACTGCGCAGCGCCGCGCGTCCGGCCGGCTCATGTGTTTGATCGCAACGCCGCCGAGAGAGCCAGTACGCCATTCCCCCAAAGCCCATCCCACGACCAGTCCCAACAGCGAGCCGCGCTTGCTGTCCCAGACCGCCAGGGTTTGGGCATCGAACTCGTCGTCCGGGCTCGGAAATGTATCGTAGACGCGAAATCCAGCCAGCGCACGAGCGCCGCTGTTGATCCCGCCGATCGTGAACACCAGCCTGCCGAAAGGCGCAAATTCCACGGTATGACGCGGCGGCGTGACCGTTTCACCGGAATAACGCGCTCGCAGGAATTCCTCCATGAGCGGAATCATATCCCGCATATCGAGTAACGGCAGGATGTCTTCATCCGTTAGCACAAGAAGCATGCGCATCAACTCCCAGTTTTGACATGGTGAAGTAAAGCCGCGCAAAAGCAGACGCGACTGTCATCGCGATGGCACGGTTCGCTGATCTGGTTCAGTTACATGCGCGAACCCGACGCCAAACCGGTACGGCCCGAGACCCAGAATCAGAAGCGTCGCCAAGGCGGCGGCACAGAAGAATCCGCTCAGCGGCACGACATAGGATCCGGTCTTATCGAACCCGAGGCCCATGAGGTAAGCTCCCAATCCGCCAGAGAGGCCGAAGACAGCCCAGATCCATCCGTAAATCGCTCCATAGGAACGCAGTCCAAAGTAGCGGCTGACCAAGTACGCAATAATGTCCGTCTCTGCGCCGAGACCGAGACCGACGAGGAACGCCCCAACGAATGCAGCCCAGATGGCATGGCTGACGGCCAGGAGTCCAAGCCCGATCGCAATCAAAGCGAAGAGCGCGGCGGAGACACGGGGCCCGAAGAACACGTCCAGCAAATAACCACAGCCTATCCGTCCGACGAACATACCAACGCCAAGCAGTGAACTGGCAAGAGCCGCCACCTGAGCTGTGGCTCCCCGGTCGGCCAGGACGGCAGGCAAATGAATGAAACAGGCATGGACACTGGCAGTCACCAGAAAAAAGACGGATATCATGATCCAGAACGCCGACGTGCATACAGTTTCGCGCAATGTGAGTCCGATTTGGCGCGCTGCGTTGGGCTCCGGCGCATGCGCTCCTGTAGCTCCATCTGGCAGGAGGCCCATACTCTCAGGCGTTTCCTTCAGGAGGGCGATAACCAGCGGCAAGGGAATAAGCAAAATCGCGATGCCAAACACACTGTAAGACATGCGCCATCCAAGCGTTTGAACCAACTTCTGCGCCACCGGAGGAATTACGATTGCTCCCACGGCCATCCCGCCATTCACGGCGCTGAGAGCCAGTCCGCGGTGCCGGTCGAACCAGTGCGTGACGACGACCGTGTAGGGCATAGCTCCGGCGCTACCGCTGACTACCCCCAAAGCGAAGTAAAACACATAGAGTTCCCATAGCGATCCTGACAGGAATCTGTTGCAAACCAGAATCAAGCCCAGGATGGTCGTAGCTGGAATGAGTACTCTGCGGGCACCGAACCGGTCGACTAATCGGCCGGCAAGCGGGAAACATAGCGCGGCAGTCAGGCTGTGAATTGTGAACGCAAGCGAAATCTTGGCGCGTCCGGCGTGAAATTCCTGGGCGATCGCCCGGGCAAAGATCCCGAAGGAAAATACGACGATTGTAACGGTGCTCAGAAAGAGAGCCAGGGCCCCCATCAACACGATCCACCAGCCGTAAAACACCTTGGGCTTTGTATCCGTCATTCCCATATTCAAGGAGCCGGCCAGGGTCAAACGCCTGCTGCGACCCGGCCGCAGCGATGGAGCTTCCGGCGACCAATCAAAGCCGGAGTGCCCAAACCCTGCACGGGATTATGTCCGCTGTTGTTGGCTCTGTCAACATGCAAGGAGTTGCATCCTTACGGAATGCAGCGGCAAGCGAATGAAAGTGGCGCAATTCGAAAATCGCCGTTGCGAGAAATGGCGGATACTCCCGCTCTTACGTAAGGGAATGAGAACATCCGCTACGACTGGCGTGGGAAATCGAAGAATCTCCTGATTGCCAAGACTTTTCGCCGTCGAGGAATACCCGCTGCCAGAGCTCCAGATTTAGCAATCGCCAAATTCTGTTCCCGTGGTCGCGGCGGCGGGCCCGGTGCTCGCTGAATAAATGCAGGATTCCTTCTGCTTTGAATAAGCGGCGCTCCAGACTCCGCGAGTCCAGAAGTCGCTCCTCAACGGCATCGAGCGGCTTGCCTGCCATCCAGTGAGGCCACGGGGTTGGGAACCCCATCTTCGTCCGATGAATAATGGACTTTGGCAGGAGATCTTTCGCAGCCGATTTCAAGATGGTTTTTCCGCCGAGCCCTTTAATGGAGTATTTCTCGGGTATCGTCGAGGCAAACTCTACCAGTCGATGATCGAGAAAAGGCACGCGGCTCTCGATGGACGCTGCCATGCTCATCTGGTCTTGCTTCATGAGCAACTCGCCCAAGTAGGTCTTGATGTCGGTGTAAAGAAGACGGTGCAGTATATTCCCGCTGGACTTGTTCCAATAGTTCATTGAGCCCGCGTAAGGATCTCCAGTTCCATCTACGATCTCATCGTTCAGCAAGTCCTTTTGCTCATCTGCGGTGAAGGCGGAATAGAAGTTATCGAAGTAAAAGGATGACCACGCTGCGCCATCTCGAATGAGAAACGTGTGGTCTAACTTGCGCTGCAGATTTGCAGGCAGATGACTGCGGTTGATTGCCTCGCGCATCAACCTTCTCAGCGAAGCCGATGTTAAAGCGCGGTAAAGACTGTCGGCCGCCGAATTCTTCAGCGTGAATGCGTAACGCGTGTACCCAGCCAGAGTTTCATCGGCGCCTTCGCCGGTAAGCACAACGGTTACGTGCTGTCTCGCCAATCTGGACACGAAATACAACGGAACACTCGACGGCCATACCAAGGGCTCGTCTTCGTGCCAGATCAGTTCGGGGAGGGCCGCAAAGAACTCGTCGCAGCTCAGCCGCACTTCGTGATGCTCGGAGCTGATGTGCTCCGCAACCTGGCGTGCGTAAGGCAACTCGCTGAAAGCATCTTCAGCGTACCCGACCGAAAAGGTCTTGATTGGCCTGCCGCGCGCTCTGGTAGCGAGAGCGGCAACTACGCTGGAATCGAGCCCTCCGCTCAGAAATACTCCCAAAGGAACATCACTCATCAGGTGGGACCCGACGGATTCCTCGAGCAATTCCCGGTACCGGTTCACGTAGTAGTCTCGCGGGTGCTCATCCGTGCCTTGTTCAAAAGCGAGATCCCAGTATTGCTGAATCTTTATGTGGATCGTTTCACTTATTTCGAGGCTGTGGCCGGGAAGCAGCTTTTGAATCCCCGCGAACAGCGTTGCCGGTCCGGCGATGTATCCAAAGGCGAGGTACTCGGCAAGCACGGTTTTATTGAACTCCGTCCGGACTCCTGGATGCGCGAGGATCGATTTGATCTCTGAGCCAAACAGAAATGTCTTGCCATCGTGCCAATAATAAAGAGGCTTGATTCCGAAACGATCGCGGGCAACAAACAAACGGCGTTCGCGTTTATTCCATATCGCGAAAGCAAACATCCCACGCAGATGATTCACACAATCGGCGCCGTACTCTTCGTAAAGATGCAGGATGGCTTCTGTATCGCTCCGAGTTCGATAACGGTGGCCGCGCGACTCCAGACCATTACGTAGTTCCTGGTGGTTATAGATTTCACCGTTGTAGACGATCCAGAGATTTTGGTCCTCGTTAGCCATGGGCTGGTGGCCGCTCTGAACGTCGATAATGCTCAAACGGCGCATCGCCAACCCCACGTTTCCGTCGATGAACATTCCTTCATCGTCTGGTCCGCGATGGACGATCTGCATGTTCATTGCAGCAAGAGCACTACGCTCAACCCGGGGATTGCTGTCACGATGAAAGATTCCGCAAATTCCGCACATAGGTTAAGACTTTCTCCCTCCGAAATTGGATCGGCCTAGCTCTGGTCCATACCAGCTTTCGAGAGTCCAAATAAAGATATTGCGTCGCTCACGGATGAAGCGCTTCTGCGATCCTCTCGCCCGCGTGGCCGTCCCACAAAGGCGGTATCGATCCGATTTTGGCTTTTCCTCCGAGAATCTTTGCCAGCTCAGAGTTCAGTAATGCCAGATCCTGTCCGACCAGAACATTTGTACCCATGCTAACTGTCACCGGCCGCTCGGTATTGCTGCGCAGGGTCAAACACGGTATGCCCAAGTAAGTTGTTTCTTCTTGAATGCCACCTGAATCTGTAATTACCACGGCGGATCGGTTCTGTAGTGAGAGGAATTCGATGTAAGGCAACGGTTCCAGCAGATGAAGCTTTTTCGTGTCGATACCAAATTGTGCGATTCGCTGGCGGGTGCGTGGGTGCACCGGAAACATTACTTCTAACCGCTCGCTCACATCAAGAAGCGATTTGATAATACTTCGCAAGCTCGCGCTGTCATCTACATTGGAGGGTCGATGTAAGGTAACCAGGGCATAGCGCTCCGGCAGTCCGTTCCTGGGGCATTGCATGGCGAGCGGAAGAAGTTGGACAAGCGAATCGATCATAACGTTTCCGACTCTGCAAATCTTGTCCGCCGGAATACCCTCGTGCTGAAGATTGATATCCGCATCCTCCGCCGGAGTGAATAACACATCGGCAAGCCGATCGGTGATGACGCGATTGATCTCTTCGGGCATGGTGTGATCGAAGGAACGAAGTCCAGCCTCGACATGGGCCACCCTGATCAGCAGTTTCGAACATACCAGAGCCGCCGCTAACGTAGAATTCACGTCTCCGTAGACAACCACCAAGTCCGGTTTTCGCTCCAGAACCACCGGCTCAAACCGCATCATGATTTCCGCAGTTTGCCAGGCATGACTGCCGGAACCTACTTCGAGATTTGCGTCCGGCGCCGGCAGGTTGAGCTGTGAAAAGAAAACCTCAGATAAATTATTGTCATAGTGCTGGCCGGAATGGACCAGGGTCTGCCGAACGTCAGCCTGTTTCCGAAGCGCGCGCATGACAGGCGCGGCTTTCATGAAATTCGGTCTCGCGCCCACCACGTGAAGAATGTGCATAGCATCTGATCGCCCGGGAAATTTCCGCAGAAATGGCGTCACTTTCCGTCCCAGGTAACCCTATAGATCGATCCACTGCCGTCGTCGCTAATATACAGCCATCCGTCTGCTCCGATCGCCGGAGTGCCCATCGATTCCCCCAACCTCTGCGCGCGCGTGCCGGATAAACCTTTCCACCGCTCCTTAGAGGGCCTATGATCGCGTCCATCCGTGGCGTTAGCGAACGGCACGAAACTGGGCCCTTACGAGATCGTCGCGCCGGTGGGCGCCGGTGGAATGGGGGAAGTATATCGGGCGCGGGACACGCGCCTGGACCGCACCGTCGCGCAGAGCGAGGCTGCTCTGGCCCGTAACTGTCGGCAAGGCGGGCTGCTTTGGATTGCTGTCCCTGATTCAACTCGAACAGATATGAGGCGAGAACCGCTTGTGCAGCCTCACCTCTAGTCCCGCTACTGCTGAGAACTACTTTGCGAGTTGCTCGCCAACTGCGGGCAATGCGGCCGTGCCTTCGGCTTTCACTGCGTCGAGTGAGTTCGGGTCCAGTCCCAATGCCTGGACGATCGTCGGCGCGACCTGAGTGGTCGCCACTGCGGCCGAGATTGTCTGTGCGGTGAAGGCTGGATTCGTCACTAGTAGCACGACATTGTTGTCGTCATGCGCGAAACCACCGTGATCTCCTATCATGGCTGTACTGCCGGAGTACGTCACACCCACATTTGGAGTCACGATAATGTCGGGCGTGCGCGGGTCTTCACCAGGTTCGTTACCGCCCACGTTGTAGTTCAGTGCCAGAGTTGGTCCGTAGTAAATCTCACCCATGCCGATCTTCGTCGCATCCTTTTCGAGGATATTGACAGCGACATTTACGTCCACGCCTTTTTTCAGCCAGAGCACCGACACGTCATCTTCGGTTGCGCCAATGCCATTCTTATTGAGCGGCGACTCCGACCATGGAATGAGTTTTCCCAGCAGCGTTGCGGGTGTATCGGTGCCATCGGCCACGTATCGAGTCGGATCGATGGGCGACTCGCCATGTTTGGCTGTAATGATGAGCAGGGTGTCGTTATAGATGCCATTCGTCTTGAGCGCGTTGACGATTACGCCAATGCCGGTGTCGACGTACTCGATTTCTTGCAACAACTCGGCGCTAGGCAACGCCGCCGCGTTCTTGTAACCGCCCACGGCCACGCCTGCCTCGTTCACCGATTGCCCCACGTACACGGATTGGAAGTTCATGCCGAATACCGCCGGAACCACCGCCTGCTTACCTCCGTGTGTTTTTCCTGCAATCTCGTTCAGCAATGCATATACCTTTATTGCGTCATAACATTGGATGTTTTCGAAGCTGCTGTTCCAGCCCGACAGATTTGTCTTGTCGCGCACCGGGTCGCACGGAACGCCATCCAAAGTTTTCACGCCGGGCAAGGGCACGACATTCGAATTAATCTCCGGCGTGTATAAGTCGTCGACGTTCTTGCCATCACCGGGGCCGGACACAAAGGCGTAGGACGGATGCTTGTCGATCCACGCGGTATATCCGCCTGCGGCATGAACTACTCCGAAGATCGTATTCGTGCGGATAAAATTCCAAGGCATGACTGGCGCGCAACCCGCCTGGGGATCTCGCTCGAGTCTCTTGTGGTCAATCGAGGCGAACCCTCCATCCGTCAGCCCGGCATTCGGCGCTCCGCCGTTCAGCTTCAAATCGTTGATGTCGATGCCTTGGTCAAGATCGGTCGTGGTCCCGGTCGGTGGAGCATAGGGTGTGCAAGGACCTTTCCCCAGGCCACTGCCGGTGGTTTCTGCTGGCGCATCGAGGGACCGGTCATATGCGACGTCGTAGTAAATGCCGGTGCTCTTCGGGGTGCCACCGGCGATCAGCGCCGTGAGTCCGGGAAAAGAATCGGAGGGTCTTGAAGAGGTGACATTGACGAAGTTGATTGCGGTCGGGCTCAGCGCCGCCAGGTTCGGGCAATACGGTTGGCCTCCATTCACGCCCGCAATGCCGTTCGCGCAGTTGTAGAAATCCACGGCGTGCATGCCGTCAATGCTCAACAGCAAAACGTGCTTGATATTCACCGAGCCCGCCGCGCTCCTATCAGCCGCGATTCCGAGCGTCGACGCAGTTAAAGCCGCCGCAGCCGCAGCGAGTGCTAGCCTATTCAGCTTCATGTAATCCTCCGCGAGAGTGTACGGAGGAGATACTAGCTACCAAATGTGACCAACACATTAATTCTCGGTGAATCTCACTATTCCTGCCCCGACGGGATAGTGTCGCGATATTCCTTGGCATCTGGTATTTTTCGCAGCAACGGGAACGCCACGGTGACCGGCATTCAATAAATCGTGTGCCCTGGCGCGGAGGTGCGAACGTCCGGCTTCGACGCCATCAGCAGCAAGCCGCCGATGCGCTTGAATGCCCGCAAATCTTCCAGGCTGTGAAACGACTTCGTCTGGTAGTCATCCGGCGTGGGCGTGTCGTCGGGAATGCGGCGGGCTTCGAGGTTTTCAAAGCCGTGTTTCTTGAGCAGGTCGATATATTCGTCTTCCGAGCGAACGTGGACCGGGACCTTGAGTTTGTCGACCCACTGCAGCGAATAAGGATTGTCTTTATAGAGATTGATGAGAATGAACATGCGGCCGCGCGGCGCCATGACCCGGAAGAGTTCGGCCAGCGCGCGATCCTGATCGGGATAATAATAGAACGATTCGACCGAAAGCATTTTGTCGAAGAAGTTTTCTTCCCACGGGATCTGCTGCGCCGATCCCCACACGTACAGAACATTTTCAAAGTCTTTCGAGGCGGCGCGGGCCTGGCGAATCATCTCGTCGGAAACGTCGACGCCGACGACTTGGCCGAAGCCTTCGGGACTCTCGGTGACGAGTCGCGCCAGCAAGCGGGTTGCCCACCCCGAACCGCATCCCAGATCAAGCACACGATCGCCGGGACGAAGATCCATGAGACGGATGGTTTTACCGGTGATGTCGAGGTGATGGCGCTCCATCTTTTCGCCTTCGCCAGCTTCGGCCCAGCGATTGAATTCCTGCTGCAGGATGTCGTCGGAAGATGCGCGCTGGTCAGGCACGTTGGTTCTCCTTATGTTTGACTTCGTGTCCTCTGTGGTTAAAGACCTTTAAAAAGCCTCAACCACAAAGGACACAAATATATACAAAGGATATGCTACATTTGGCTTCCTCATGGCTTCAAATGCGCAGCCACCGGTCGATCCCGAACTTCTTTATTGTCCGAAATGTGCGGTCGAAGTTTCTGACCCGCTGACCTGTGGGGATTGTTCTGCGGTGATTTGCCGGCGCTGTGGCACTCCGCTGGAATCCGCCGACGAATTGGGGATGGGATAGTGGATGGAGACTCCCGTCGCATCGCCGCCGCCCGCAAGCACCGAAGCTCGGCCCACGCTGGTTCGCGGCCTCACGCTGCTCGATTCCGTTTTGTTGCTGGTTGGCGGGGTGATCGGCTCGTCCATTTTTCTGACCGCAAAAGATATTGCGGGACCACTGCCGCATCCGGCGCTCTTTCTATTGGTCTGGCTGCTCGGCGGATTGATTTCCCTGTCCGCCTGTTTCGCCTTCGCGGAGTTGGGCACGATGTTCCCCGACTCCGGCGGCCAATATGTGTATATGCGCGAAGCGTACGGCGACCTGCCGGCATTTCTTTATGGCTGGACGATGTTCAGCGTGGGCAATGGCGGCTCGATCGCCGCCTTGGCCGTAGGTTCGGCCGCATACCTTGGAGGAATAGTTCCGGCGATTTCGCAGTCGCGCACGGTTCTGTCGATCGCCGGGATAGTGGTAACGCGGGCGCAGGTCGCGGCCTTGCTCATGATCGTGGTGGTCACCTGGATCAACGTCGTTGGATTGCGGTGGGGTGCGATGCTGCAGAATGTGGCCACCTGGGCGAAGTTTGGCGCCATGGGAGCGTTCGTAGTTCTAGGGTTCGCCATCGGCAAAGGCGACTGGCATCATTTCACGGCGCAAGGGTGGGGCACGGTTAGCGGATTGACCACGGGCATGAATACGGGTCAACTTCTCTCCGCGTTCGGGGTGGCACTGATCGCCGTGTTCTGGGCATATGACGGATGGGTCTATATCGGATGGGTCGCGGGCGAAATAAAAGATCCGCGCCGCAATGTGCCTCTGGCTTTGGTGCTTGGCGTGACAATCGTCGGTGTGATTTATGTGGCCATGAACATGGCTTACCTATACGCCCTGCCAATCACGGAAATCGCCCAGCATGAAACTATCGCGTACGCGGCAGCCACCGTGCTGTTCTCGCCGACGGCGGCAGTGTGGCTTTCGGCGCTGATCGCAATCTCCTGCTTTGGAGCGCTGGCCTGTTGCATTCTCAGCGCCGCGCGCGTTTATTACGCTATGGCTTTGGACGGACTTTTCTTCCGCCGCATGGCCGAGGTTCATCCCAAATGGCGCACGCCGGCGTTCGCGTTGATCGGACAAGCTGTGTGGGCGGGGATTCTCACGCTCAGCGGACGCTACGACCAGCTTTACACCTATGTCATGTTTGGCATGGTGCTGTCGTACACGCTTACCGTGATTGGCCTGTTCATCCTCCGCAGGAAGCGTCCGGAGATTCCGCGGCCTTATCGTTGCGCAGGGTATCCGTGGATCCCGGGGATCTATGTGGTGATCGGTGCAGCCTGGACTTTGAACACGATTATCACCCGGCCCAAAGAAGCGCTGGCCGGAACGATGATTGTGCTGATCGGTGTGCCGGGATATTTGTACTGGAAACGGGGCGGACGGAAGGCGATAGCAGTGGAGTAGAAAAATGTTTGAACGCTATACAGAGGGGGCCCGACGCACTATTTTCTTCGCGCGTTACGAGGCTTCCCAACTCGGTTCGGGCTATATCGAAACGCAGCACATACTGCTTGGTTTATTGCGCGAGGACAAGGCATTGTTCAGAAGGCTGCTGCCCGGCGTCGAGTACGAGTCCATTCACGAGGATGTCGTAACCCATACGCGCCGTGAGGGTGGCAAGAAGCCTGCTCAGTCCTCCGACCTGCCCCTCAGCAATGAATCCAAGAGGGTTCTCGCATTTGGCGCGGAGGAGGCGGAACGACTTGCTCACCGTCATATAGGCACCGAACATTTACTGCTCGGATTGCTTCGCGAAGAGAAGCAGGCCGCCTCGCGACTCTTGCGGGACCGCGGGGCCGACATCGCGAAGCTCCGGCTCGACATTTCCAAACTGCCAGCGCCGTGGTTTTCAGGGAAGGCCTTCCGCACTCCCAACTCGGGTAATGAGTTCGCGACTGTTGAGATTCATGATGAACGGTGGAATCACGAGTATGTTCGTGAGATCGTCAAAGCCTATCGTAAATTCAACTGGCATTGGCGCCGATGCGCGTGGAAGGAGAGCGACGTGGTAGCCCGCATCAGCGACGGCTCGATCTCTCGAGATCTGAGCCTCGCCGCGGACTCCGCCAACTTTCGTCTGCTGGTCGGGGGCTGGACGAAGGATGAATGTCTGATCTGCCGATGGGAGCTCTTCCGCTCGGAAGACGACCCCGAGCACGGCGTCGGCTACACCAACGGCCGCGATTGGATGTGCACGGAGTGCTACGAGAAATTCTGGAAAGGTCCGTTTTTTTTCTCGTCTACCTACTCCGAGATCACTTAACGATTGTGAAAACGGCCACCGAGCTTCACTCGACCCAGGCGGGCGAGTCGCCCGTCGTTCCACGACGACTTAAACCGGAACTGCGGTCTTCCTCGCGGGATTGAAGAAGGGCGTCTTCACAATCTTTGCGGTGACTTTTTGGCGGATGGCCTCGATGGTGATCTCCATTTGCAGCCTGCTGCCGAGTTTCGCGTGTGAAGTTTCGATGCTGGCTAGCGCGATCATCTTCTTTAGGACAGGCGACCAGGTTGTCGATGTTGCTTTGCCGACTTGTTTCTCGCCGCAGTACACGGGAACCGCCACGCGCGAGGCTTGACTAGGCGCGGCGGGCGTTAGGCCGAATGTTTCATAGCGTTCTTCGACCTCTGTCCAATCAATTTCGAGGCCGACGAACTGCCTTGCCACTCCCTCTTTCTGATCTTTTTCTAAAGCCGCTTTGCCGATGAAGTTTTCTTTATTCAGGTGCACCATCTTGCCGAAGCCCAGTTCGTAGGGCGAATATTTTTGCGACCCGATCAGCGCTTTTTTGCTGCTGGTGTAATCGACTTCGATCAGCAATAGTCCGGCCTCGACGCGAGCGACATCGAGCGCCAACATGCCGGCGGCGTGAATGTCGAAGCGTTTCCCGGTTTCCATTACCGCGTCCCAGACTTTCACTGCATCGTTCCACGGCACCCATATTTCGTAGCCCAGATCGCCCGTGTATCCCGTGCGCGAGATGTCGACGGACACCCCCGCAATTTTTCCATGGGTGACGCGAAAGTATTTCAGATTGGCGATGTCCGCCTCCGCCACTGCTTTTAGCAATTTGCCCGAGGTTGGTCCCTGCAAAGCGAGAGCTGCAACTTTTTCCGAAATGTCTTCGACCTGAACATCCATATTCGTGCCGTTCTGGCGAAACCAGCGCAGGCTGGGATCGGCTGCCGTCCAGCGGTACTTGTTTTCTTCGAGACGCGTAACGGTGCCATCGTCGATGACTTTGCCCTGTTCATCGCACCAACAGCAATAAATCACCTGCCCGACCGAAATCTTGCCGATGTCGCGTGTGATTACGCGGTTGACCAGTTTGGTCGCGTCTTTACCCGTGATCAAATATTTGTAAAGCGGCGAGATGTCGATCAACGCGGCCGCGTTGCGGATCGCGTTGTATTCGTGCTCGTGGTGCACTTCGTACACGCTGACCGTGTAGTATCCCGACCATTCGCGGTAGTTCAGGCTGTGGCAGAGCGGAAAAGTTCTTTCGTGAAACGCGGTTCCAACGGGCACTGTGGTCCCTCGAAGTTTCTGGTTGATCGGAAGACGTAGCGAGCTACGTTTCTACAGTCTTTCGCACGCTGAATTATATGCAGCGGCGCTGCGTGACCGCAAACGATCGCGCTTTCACTTGTGACTCGAAGTCAGCTCGGCGTGCAGACAAAAGCTGCGCTGCCCGGTAGAATGTTGAGTCCTTTTCTACGACGGTTTTCTAGTCCAGACGTCATCTTGAGCGGCCTCAGCCGCGAAGGATCTCGCGCGAACCGCCAGGACCGTGGCACGTTTGAACGTGTGCCACTACGCGCAAGATCCTTCAGGACTGGAAGTCCTTCAGCATGACGGCGGTTGAATTAAAGATATGGGCAACTCGAAATACGATGTGATCGTAATAGGCGGAGGCCACAACGGTCTGGTCAATGCCGCTTACCTGGCGCGCGCGCGGAAAAAAGTTCTCGTGCTCGAACGCCGCCACGTGCTCGGCGGAGCGGCCTGCACTGAAGAAGTTTTTCCCGGCTTTAAGTTTTCGGTTTGCTCTTACGTGGTCTCGCTGCTGCGGCCGGAAATTATTCGCGATCTTGATCTCCCTCGCCACGGACTCGAAATCCTTCCGCTCGACGGCACGTTTACCCCGATGCCGAACGGAGATCACTTGTGGCGGGTGAACGATCACGGAAAAACCCATCGTGAGATCGCGCGTCACTCAAAACTGGACGCCGAGGCTTACGACGAATTCGGCAAAGCCATGCAGGCGATGTGCCGTTTTGTGAAGCCGATTCTCAGCATGGTGCCGCCGGACCCGGCCACGCTGAATCCCAAAGAACTCATGAAGTTGCTTTTCCTCGGCCGGCGTTTTCAAGGCCTGACCAGCGAAGACAAATATAACCAGGTGCAGTTAATGACCATGAGCGCCATCGACTTCCTGGATCAGTGGTTCGAAACGGACGTGCTGAAGGCCACGATGTCGGCCTCCGGCATCATCGGTACATTTCTCGGCGTGCGCTCGCCGGGAACGGCGTACGTGCTGCTCCATCATTACATGGGAGAAATCGACGGCGCCTTCCGGTCGTGGGGATTTGCCCGCGGCGGTACTGGCGCCATTTCAAATGCGATTGCGGATGCGGCACGCGAGGCTGGAGTGGAAATCCGCACTCAGGCTGCGATTGCGCAGATCATCGTGAAAAACGGCAAAGCCAAAGGCGTGGTGCTGGCGAGTGGAGACGAGATCTACGCCGACATTATTTCTTCGAGCGTCGATCCGCGGCTTACGTTTGTGAAGATGATCGAAAAAGGACATTTGCCCGACGATTTTCTCGAAGAGATCAACCGCTACAAGTTTCGCGGGTCGTCCGGCAAAGTGAATCTCGCGCTCGATGCGCTGCCGAACTTTAAGGCCATACCAGGGCCGGGAGCGCACTTACGAGGCGCGATTTCGATTTCGCCCAGCGTCGAATATATGGAGCGCGCTTACGACGATGCCAAGTACGGGAATTTTTCCCGTCGTCCGTATATTGACATGGTCATTCCCACGCTGACTGATCCGTCCATCGCGCCGCCAGGGAAACATATTCTCTCCTGCTTCGTGCAGTACGCGCCTTACAAGCTGCGTCCTGGCCTCAACTGGGACGACCAGAAAGAAGCATTCGGCGACAACGTCATCAATACCATTGCCGAGTATGCGCCCAACATTCGTGACATCATTCTGCACAAGCAGGTAATTACGCCGCTTGACCTGGAGCGCGAGTGGGGATTGTCGGAAGGCAACATTTTTCAAGGCGAGCTTTCACTCGAACAACTTTTCTTTCTGCGGCCTGTGCCCGGCTACGCGCAGTTTCGCACGCCAATCAAGAATCTCTACATGTGCGGATCGGCCACGCATCCCGGCGGCGGAATCATGGGTGGGCCAGGCAGGCTGGCGGCGCTCGAAATCCTAAAAGACTTCAAGGGAGCGGCTTGATGCTTCTAGAGGAAGAGCATGCCCGACGCGCGTGATGTCGTCATCATTGGCGGAGGCCACAACGGGCTGGTCACTGCTTTTTATCTTGCCAAGGCGGGATACAAACCGCTGGTGCTGGAGCGGCGCGCGCAACCTGGCGGCGCCGCGATCACAGAGGAATTTTATCCTGGCTTTCGCTGTTCTATTCTTGCGCACACGGCCGGGCCGCTTCGGCCAGACATCGTTCGTGACATGCAACTGGAGAAGCACGGCCTCAGGCTGATCACGCCGGAGGTCGGCGTGGTTTCTCTGTCGCCGGAAGGCCGCGCTCTGGTTCTCTACAACGACGCGAACAGATCCGCTCAAGAGATTGCCAAGTTTTCCCAGAAAGACGCAGCCAAGTATCCGGAATTCCAAACGTCGCTTGCGAAAGTGGGCAAGGTGATTGGCGGAGCGCTCGCGCTGGCCCCGCCGAATATCGACCGTCCCAATCGCGGTGATCTGTGGGGCATCCTGCAAACCGGTCGATCGATCCGCAACCTGGGCAAGAAGGATATGTACCGGCTGCTGCGGTGGGGGCCGATGGCGGCCGCTGACTTGGTCGCCGAATATTTCGAGACTGAACTGCTGCGCGCTACGATCGCGGCTCGCGGCATCTTTGGAACTTTTCTTGGTCCCTGGTCGGCGGGCACGAGTCTGGTGCTTCTGATTCGCGGCGCTGGGGATGCTCATCCCGCGGGCTCGGCATATTTCGCGCAGGGCGGGATGGGCGCGATCGCCGAGGCCATGGCTTCGGCCGCTACTCATGCCGGCGCCGAAATTCGCAGCAATGCGGAAGTCATCGAAGTGCGCGTGAAGGATGGTGCAGCGATCAGCGTGGTGCTTTCGACCGGCGAAGAGATTAGCGCGAAGACCATCATTTCCAATGCCGATCCCAAGCGGACTTTGCTGAAGCTGGTCGATCCCATTCATCTTGCGCCTGATTTCGTGATGAAGCTGCAGCACTATCGCATGCCGGGAACGGTGGCGAAGGTGAATCTCGCGCTTTCCGGTTTGCCCGAGTTCACGGCGCTGAAAGATGCAGGCGATACTGGCGCGTTGAGCGGACGCATTCATATTGGGCCGGAGATTGATTACCTGGAACGCGCGTTTGATGAATCGAAGTATGGAAATTTTTCCAAGCAGCCGTATTTGGAAATTGCGATTCCTTCGGTCACCGATCCTTCGCTTGCGCCAGCGGGTAAGCACGTGATGTCGATTTATATGCAATACGCGCCCTACAAGCTGAAGAGTACTGATTGGGACAGCCAGCGCGTGGCACTGGGCGATACTGTGGTCAGGACGCTGGCGCAGTATGCGCCGAAACTTCCGGAATTGATTCTCACGCACCAAATTATTACGCCGCAGGATCTTGAAGATACTTACGGGCTGACTGGTGGCCACATCTTCCACGGGGAGCTGGCGCTCGATCAGTTCTTCACGATGCGTCCGCTGCTGGATTGGGCGCGATATCGCACGCCGATCAAGAATCTGTATCTGTGCGGGTCGGGGACGCATCCGGGAGCGGGGTTGACCGGAGGGTCGGGCGCGAACGCGGCGCGAGAGATTTTGAAGGATTTGAAAAAATAGGCCGCGCTCAGTGGCTGCATCAAGGGCGAACATTGCTTCATGTAGTTTCGTGTTCTTTGTGGTTAGGACCGTCGAAGGCTTTAACCACATAGGACACAAAGGTACACAAAGAAAACAAGATCGGCATCTGAGCCGCCGCTGCGCTACAAATGAAAAACTCTGCTGTGCTTCTGATTAGCTGTCCTGACCGCAAGGGCATTGTCGCGACCATCTCTGATTTTGTCTTCCGCCACAACGGCAACATTCTGCATGCGGATGAGCACGCTGACGAAGAATCGAATCTGTTTCTGATGCGGGTGGAATTCGATCCCGCTGGTTTTGATGTTGACCTTGGAACCTTCTCTGAGCACTTCTCCCCCATCGCGGATAAATTCGAAATGCGGTGGCGTCTCGCTCGGTCAGACTATCGTCAGAAGATGATTATTCTGGTTTCAAAGTACGATCACTGCCTGGTCGATTTGCTTTATCGTCACAAGAGCGGGGAGTTGGCGTGTGATATTCCGCTGATTATTTCGAATCATCCAGACAATCAGCCGATAGCGAATTTCTACGGCATTCCCTACATTACGATTCCGGTTCGCAAAGACAGTAAGCGTCAAGCTGAAGAGAAAATCCTGAGCCTGATCGAGCAGCATAATCCTGACTTCATGGTGCTGGGGCGATATATGCAGATTCTTTCTAATGAATTCGTAAACCGGTACCCCCAGCGCATCATCAATATTCACCACTCGTTTCTGCCAGCGTTCGTCGGCGCCAAACCGTATCATCAAGCGTTTACACGCGGAGTGAAGCTGATCGGCGCGACCAGCCATTACGTCACCGAGATGCTCGACGATGGCCCGATTATCGAGCAGGATGTGGTACGCATCTCGCACCGTGATTCTCTGGACGACCTGCTCCAGAAAGGCCGCGACCTGGAAAAAGTCGTGCTTTCGCGCGCGGTGCGCTGGCACATTGACAATCGGGTCCTGCTCTACGGGAACAAGACCGTGGTTTTCGACTGAGTTGAGTAATTCTTGAATCTGCTAAGTTTCTCGCCGGTTTTCACACTCCCGTAACAATCCTTGGGTATAGTTGCGTGCTTCGGGCGGTTCGTCCCCCGCCCGAATTGGTTTCTAGACCCGCGAGGAGCCCTATGTCCACTGCAGCAACATCGGTCCTGGATTCAAAACTGCAAAAGTCCCCCGGAAAACTGGGTATGGCAATCTTCGGAGCGGTGCTGTTGATCGGCGTCGCCTATTCCGCGATTAGCTTGGTTTCCGATTTGTCGGGTTACCATAGCACCTCGATTCTGCCCTATCTTCTTCTGACTTTGGCTTTGTTAGTTGCCCTGGGCTTTGAGTTTGTCAATGGATTCCACGACACGGCCAACGCTGTAGCCACAGTGATTTACACGCATTCTTTGGAGCCTCATATCGCGGTCGTATGGTCGGGATTCTGGAATTTCATGGGCGTGCTCACTTCGAGCGGCGCGGTGGCGTTCGCCATTGTCTCGCTGTTGCCGGTGGAACTGATTTTGCAAGTGGGCAGTAAAGGCGGCTTTGCCATGGTGTTCGCGCTTCTGGTGGCCGCGATCATCTGGAACCTGGGAACCTGGTATTTCGGTTTGCCCGCATCCAGTTCTCACACCATGATCGGTTCGATCATCGGCGTAGGAATAGCGAATCAGTTGCTCTCGCCGAAGACCGGAACCAGCGGCGTGGATTGGAGCCAGGCCGGCAATATTGGGAAATCCCTGTTATTTTCCCCAATAATCGGTTTCGCCATGGCCGCACTGCTGCTGTTGCTCTCAAAGGTTTTTCTGAAAAATAAGAAATTGTACGAGGCGCCGGAAGGAACGGAACCACCTCCGTTCTGGATTCGCGCCCTGCTGGTTCTCACCTGCACCGGCGTAAGTTTCGCCCACGGATCAAATGACGGACAAAAAGGCATGGGCCTGATCATGCTGATTTTGGTCGGCACGGTTCCTACGGCCTATGCCTTGAACCACGCCGTGACGGCCAAGCAATCGGAAGATTTTATTGCCGTATCCCAACAAACGGCGACGACGCTTAATCATTATGTCTCGGCGGACGCGGTCATTGGCGATCCCCGCGAAGAAGTGACGGACTACATTCGCACCAAAAGCTTTACACCGAACACTATGCTGGCATTGCAGCAGTTGGTCGTTGGCATCGGAAATGAGATGGCGCTGTTTAAAGAACTTCGCGACGTGCCGCCAGATCGGGTTCGCAATTTCCGTAACGATATGTACGTGGCCAGCGAAACGATCCGATTGATGAAAAAATCTGGCCAACCGCAGATTTCCGCCGCAGACGACGCTGTGCTTACCAACTACAAGAAGCATTTGGATACGGCCACGCGATTCATTCCGGGATGGGTCAAGGTCGCAGTCGCTTTAGCTTTGGGGCTGGGTACGATGGTCGGATGGAAGCGAATCGTGGTCACGGTCGGAGAGAAGATCGGCAAGGATCATTTGACCTACGCGCAAGGCGCCGCCGCGGAGATTACGGCAATGTTCACGATCGGAGCCGCGGATTGGTTTGGCTTGCCAGTGAGCACGACGCACGTGCTCTCCTCGGGCGTCGCCGGAACCATGTACGCGAACCACTCCGGCCTGCAGTGGGGGACGGTGCGGAATCTCGCGCTGGCCTGGGTACTGACTCTGCCGGTGGCGATGACGCTCTCGGGCTTTCTCTTCTGGGCATTCCGACATATTTTCTGAGAGCGGTGTGCGCCGGCAGTTTAGAGCTTTCGAAGTTGGTCTAGACGAAGTATCCGTGCGATGATTCCGGTCGAAAAATTGCCGCTTGCGTTGTCACCTATCCTTTGTGTATACATGTGTCCGCATTCGTTACAGCCAAATGCCTCGGGAGAAAAAGGTCGATATGGATCTCTTTCATCGCGAATTAGTAGGTAAGGATACGCCCACCGGCCGCGACTGCCAGTTCTGTCACCGCGCAGATCCCGATTTTGCCAAGCGCGACCCCTTAGATCGGTTAGTGCTCTCGAATTTGGAGGACACAGCCTCTGCCCACATCACCGAAGATGGATACGTGAAACACCGCATCGCCGAGTTGGTGAAAAGGCGTCTGTTCAGCCCGAGCAATACCGTTAGTGCGAGCCCTGCCCTGCTGGCGAAATCGGCGTGAGCCCAATCTTTTGCGCTGGTTCTTAAGTGTCTAAAGCTAAAGGGCTTGGAGCGTCATAAACAACTGTGATGCCTGTGCAAGACGGTCTTCCGTCTATCGGATACAATGTAGACATTGTGAATATCAATATTTCATCCCCCAGCCAGCAATCCATCGAAATGAATGAAGTTTGCGTGCAGCTCCAGAAAATGGGCTACGCCGAATCCAAGCGCATACGTATTTATGGGCAGGAATTTGAGGCCGTTTCGAACCCATTCCCAAATGCGGACGGAATTGCCATCCGGGCATTTTCAAAAAGTGAAACGCAGGCCCGGACGCTCCAGCTTCCCTTGCCCGTTGTGCAAATGGTGAAGAGGCAAAAACGGAAGAAAGCAGCCTAGCGGCTTCTTAAGCGATGGTCTCGGATCCGCTTCGGGGCGCATATCTCTGCATCGCCATATCCACAATTTCGCCGATGAGCTGGGTGTAGGATCGGCCCGAGGCCTTCGCGGCCATGGCAAATTCCTGCTTGCTCGAAAGCCACGGATTCGGATTGGCCTCGATGACGTACACTTCGCCTTTCGGCGTGAGCCGCATGTCGATTCGGCCGTAGTCGCGCAGCTTTACGGCGTGATAGGCTGCCAAGCCGGTCTCTTGCAGGCGCTTCGTCGTCTCCTCGTCGAGATCGGTAGCCAAGTGCGATTTGGTCAGCTTGTGGGCTTGGGTGTCTTTTTCGAACTTCACATCGTAGCTGGCGATCTTAGGCGTGCCTTTCGGCAGGCGGGAAAGATCAAGCTCGACCAGCGGTAGGGTTTGAGCATGTTCGTAGCTGCCTAGAATAGCAGCGTAAATCTCACGCCCCTCGATGTACTCTTCGATCAACGCCGGTGAATCAAACTCGTTCTGGATGTACTCCACCCGTTCCATTAACTCCTTCACGCTGTCCACGACGGCGTCGGCGCTGATGCCTATCGAACCGTCTTCCGAGACCGGTTTCACGATCAAAGGAAATGAAATGTCGTGTGCATGCTCGATGCGGCCGCGATACGAAGTTGCGAAGAATGGCGTTTTGATTCCGTGGAACTCGAACATTTTCTTCGCCGTGCCTTTATCTTGCGCCAGGAAATGCGCGTGGGGACCGCCGCCGGTGTAGGGCATATCCAGCAGGTCCATATAAGCTGCGACGTTCATTTCTTTGGTGTCGTCGCCGGCGAAAGATTCAGTCAGATTGAAAACCAGATCAGCGTCGCACTTGGCTAACGCGGTCAGGCACTGGGGACGGCCATCAAGCACCTGGTAGAACGGTTCGTGGCCAAGTTTCTCGAGCGCTTCGAAAATCTCTTCGCGATCTTCTTTTTCGGTTCGCGGCTTACGCTTTGCTTTTGGTTTAGGCTTGCCTGCCATGGTCTTTTCCTCTGCGACCACCTCGGCTGCCGCCGTCTCGTCTTCCCAGATGTCATAGAGCACGGCGACCTTCAGCTTCGCGCTGGTCATTGCGGCCTCCAGCTTCTTTCAGAATAGTTCTTCATCGGTTTCATAGAAAGCGGTTGATTTACGAAAATCACGGATGCACGAACTTTCCTCGCGCCATGTAATTCATGGCCAGCGCCGTTACGTAGACCGTGATCTGGATCAAATGTTCGGACTCGCGCTTCGTGTCAGCAAACAGGCCGAGTTCGTCGATCCTCTTCTCGATCACTTCGATCAGTTTCTTGATGAGCGGACGCTGCGCTCCGGTCCAGTACGCAACTTTGTCGACTACTGCTTTTCGTTGCCCGTGCAGAAATTCGTACGCAGGTCTTGTGGTCTTACGGCGTTTGGAGGCGTCAAAAATGTCGCGCAAGTCGGTGTCCAGCGCCAGGTCCGCGAGCGGAATGTCATGATTGTTCCGCTGGTAAAACTCGCCGACCGTGGTTTCCATTTCGTCGACGGTGATGTCTGTTTGCCCTCGTCGACGTACAGGATCTGCGTTGCCCAACTTTCTGGCGATCCCGTTCATGTACTGCAGCTTCGCCATCGCGCCCCATCCGCGATAACGCTTGCGCCAGGCTGAACGCGGAGTCAGCCATACCGCGAAAGTTTCAGCGAAGTCTTCATCGGGATGTTTCTGCGCATACCAGCCCGCGAGATGGCGAACAAAGTTTCGCGAGAACGGAATAGGACGATAATTGTCGTGATAAGGACGCCGAAACGGACCAAAAAGCTGCTTCCATTCCGGGGTCCGGTGAAGCTTGTAGGCGTAGTTAAATGCGTGCCCCGCTTCGTGGCGAAGATACATCATAACCTCGCGAGTATCTTCGAGGTCGTTCATCTCTTTTTCTAGATGAGCCAGGTCCGCATTCGCCAAATAAAAAGGAATGCCGATCACTGGTTCCCCCGACGGACATCCCCATTCGTCGGTGAGATAACAGAGTGGGCGGAACTTCATCAGCCCTTTTTGTTCGAGCTCGCGATACAACTGTTGCACCAATCGCTGGAGCGGCGAACCCTCGATGGTCAGACCGAGGTCGCGAATGGGTTTGTTCAGGAGGTCCTGAAAACCGGGCCGGGATTGTTCGATTTCCTGCATGCAATCTTAAGATGTCAATTTAAAGTAAGTCGCGAAACGAAAGGGGAGAGGAAGGGACAATCCGCGCTAATTGTAAACATTATCAAATTGCATACCGTGGTTTATAGATAACGGCAGACCACGCACTAAAGATTCGCTCGGCGTCTTCGACGATCTTGCACCAATCGCGATTTTACAATTTTATCACCGACCCACGGCGATGTTCCTGCGGACGGACCGTCGAACGCTTCTCAAGTGCCACTCATGGTTCAAAACGCCTTCGCTAGGCGGAGCTTTGGAAAGCTCGCACTCTTTGCCTGATCGTCGGGCGCTCCACATCACGACTGAAAACTATGCACATCGACAAATTCGAATCATGAAATCGCGCAACACGCGAGTGGAAACAAATCTTGTCCAACGATGTGTTGTCTGGAGACAATCTTTGGTTCGCGGTGATCATTTGTAACTTTTATCGCGACACGATATATCGTGCTAACGATTCTTCCAGTGGCTCGTCCTATGGCGCAAGCATCGAACGCACACGCGGCCCGCTTCCGCGAGAAGTAGTTTCGATGCCAACCCTCCGCGGAGGCTGCCACAATGCGCCGTCTGCTCGCTATCCTGTCTTTGTCCTTGGTGCCCTGCGTCTGCGCTCAATCCCGACTCGAACCATTAAATCGGACGGGCAGCATAAGAGTTCGAGTGACCTTTAGCGACAAGCGCACCTGTGACTTCCAAGCCAGTGTTTTGCTGATGAGTATCTCGGGCGCCAGGGTTGCCGAAGACTCAACGAATGCGGATTGTGAAGTCTACTTTCCAAATGTGTCGGCGGGAAGTTATCACGTGACCGTTTCCGGCACCGGAATCGAAACTTCAGACAGCGGAAGATTTGACTTTGATTCTAGCGGTCATCAGGACGTTGAGGTAAACATCAAACATGCAGGGCATGTGAACCAGAGCGGCACGATCGGTCCGGCCAATTCGCTGGTGGGGGCAGTTGACTTAAATATTCCAGATAGCGCGCGCAAGGAATTCGATAAATCCAACGAGTTGGATGCGAAAGGAAATTGGCAAAGAGCAATCGAACGACTGAATAAGGCTATTGCGATTTATCCGCGCTACGCCGAGGCTTACAACAATCTCGGAGTGGCGTACGGTCGCCTGGGTGATCGAGCACGAAACATTGAAGCGCTGCAAAAAGCGATTAGCCTGAATGATCATTTCGCCGCGGCCTACCTTAACTTGGCCCGGGTCGCGATTGTGGACCGTGACTTTGCTCAGGCGGAGGGCTTGCTGAATAAGGCCACTGCGATAGATCCCGCCGATCCTCAAATATTGGGGCCTCTGGCGAATATGCAACTGCTCAACCACCATTATGATGAGGCACTTGCCACTTGCCGCAGGGCGCATTCCGCATCACGTGGTGGGCACGCCGTTGTTCATTACGTCGCGGCGCGCGCTCTTGAACAGGAAAATCGGCCCGCGGAGGCTCTGGCCGAATTGCAAGTCTTCCTGTCTGAAGAGCAATCTGGGCCGCGCGCGGACCAGGCGCGAAAGGAGATAATCACCCTGCAACAAGCATCCGGCACAATCGAGGAGGCCCGATAATATTTATTTGCATCGCCTCTTCGGGCGCCCACATCTGTTGAACTGAAGTAATCTTTGACAGGCGCTGAATTGGCCTCTAGAATGAGAACCATAATGTCAGACCAGTACCAGAAGAGTATCGACTGCATGTGCTGTTGTATTTGTTGTTGCGCAGTCGTGTTTTCTGGCGCCGGGAGGTTGCTGACTTAGAAAGTTTTTAAACCCAGCAATTATCAGCCCACCGCCAGTAGAAATCTGGCGGTGGGTTTTTCTTTTATGGCACAAACTGGAACTGCAAAAGAGACGAAGGCACAGCGAGTCGAACGCCTGAAGCGGGAGAAAAATCCTTGGGAGGCGCTCGACGAGATTCGAGGCTTCGCGCGAACCGGCTTTGATTCCATTCCACCCGAATGGCTGGGAACCTACTTTCGCTGGTGGGGCGTTTACACGCAGGGAGACGGCGCAGGCGTGGTCGGCGGAAAAGGCGGCGAGGGCAAGGCATTGCCCTGCTTCATGCTTCGCATCCGCATTCCCAATGGCATTCTGAATTCCCATCAATTGCGAACGATCGCTGACCTGACGCATCGTCATGCTCGAGGCATTGCCGATTTAACGGTGCGGCAAAATATCCAACTGCACTGGGTGACCATCGAAGCTCTTCCGGAAATTCTCGAATCGCTTTGGCAATGCGGCCTGAACAGCATGGGAGCGTGCGGCGATGTCACGCGGAACGTCACTGGTTGCCCAGTGGCCGGCGTGGATGCCGACGAAATCTGCGATGCGTCGCCGTTCGCATTTGCCGCTACCCAGATGCTTGCTGGCAACCCTGACTTTTATAATTTGCCGCGCAAATTCAAGATTTCGATTACCGGCTGCCGCGCGTGGTGCGCTTATCCCGAGATCAATGATGTTGGTTTGACCGCGATTACGCGCCGCCTCAATGGAATAGATGAAACCGGCTTCTCGTTGCGCGTCGCTGGCGGGCTCTCGGCCGAACCTCATCTCGCGGTCCGCCTGAATGCGTTCGTGCGCTGGAATCAAGTCGAGCCAGTGATCAAAGGCATCGCGGAACTGTTTCGCGAGTCGAACGAGTTGCGCGAACATCGCGAACGCGCGCGTTTGAAGTTTTTATTTCTGCGATACGGCTGGACTGCTGAGGACTTCCAGAGAGAACTGGAACGACGAATTGGATTTCTTCTGGATCCTTCGGTCGATGAAGCTGCGCCAGAGGACGTGTACCGCGATCACATTGGAATTCATGCTCAGAAGAAGCCGGGCTATTGCTATGTGGGCGCAGCGGTACTGCGAGGACGAATCACGGCGGAACAAATGCGCAACGCGGCCGACCTCGCCGATCGATTCGCGAAGGGAGAACTGCGCACCACGAACATGCAGAATCTGTTGGTGGTGAATGTGCCGCAGTCGCACGCGGACTCGCTGGCTAAAGAGTTGGACGCGATCGGACTACCTGTAGGCGGCTTGCCGTTCTGGCGCGGAGCCGTTGCCTGCAGCGGTACCGAATTCTGCAAACTCGCCATTACCGAAACCAAGAGCTTTTCACGATGGCTGGTCGAGGAACTGGAAGAGCGGCTTCCAGGCTTCGAGCAGCACCTTAAGCTGCACGTAACCGGATGCCCGAACAGTTGCGGCCAGCACTGGATCGCCGACATTGGGATCGAAGGCAAAAAGCTGAAAGTCGGCGACCGCATGTTAGACGCGTATTACTTCTGCCTGGGTGGCGCAGTTGGCCTGCATCAGTCGATTGCGCGGCCCGTCGGGTATCGCTGCCTCGCCACTGAAGTGCCGGACGCGATTGAGCGCCTGCTGCGTCGCTATTTGATCGATCATTCCGGCGGCGAGAACCTGCGGCAGTTTTTCGCGCGCCACGCTGATGCCGAATTGCGCGCATTTCTGGCAGGAGAAAGTGTGGATCCCGTTCCTCGCGATTTATCGCCGGGGCGCGTGCCGCATGGAATCGAAAGTTAGCGGGGGTTGAGTAATGAAGACTCTGTTTCCCATGTTCGTAAAGTTGGACGGCCGCCAGGCGCTCGTCGTCGGTGCGGGACGAGTTGGGGAGCCCAAGATTCGCGGGCTGTTACCGACCGGAGCCATGATTCGCGTGGTTGCGCAGCAAGCGAGCGACGCTGTGCGCGAGTGGGCGCGTGCTGGCCAAATTTCCCTGGCAGAGCGCAGTTTTGTTGTGTCGGACTTGGACAATGTATTCCTGGTCGTAGTCGCGACATCTTCGCGCGACCTGAACGAGTTCGTATTTGGCGAAGCACAATCTCGTGGCATCCTGTGCAACGTCGTCGATGTTCCTGAGCAGTGCGATTTCTATTATCCGGCTGTGGTTCAGCGCGGCGATTTGCAGATTGCGATTTCGACCTCGGGGCAAAGTCCGTCCCTCGCCCAGAAAATCCGCCAACAACTGGAGCGCCAGTTCGGAGCAGGATACGCGCGATGGGTCGCGGAACTTGGCGAGACTCGGCGAACAGTTCTGGCCAGCAACCTTGACCCGGAGCGCAAACGGAATCTTCTGCAATCTCTGGCCAGTGTCGAGGCATTCAAGGCCGCGCTCGCAGCCGATTCAAACCCCAACAAAAAAGGGGCTGCGGTATGACCGGCAAGGTTTATCTCGTGGGCGCAGGACCCGGCGACCCCGAGTTGCTCACGCTGAAAGCCGCTCGTGTGCTGAAACAGGCGGACGTCGTACTGCACGACGACCTGGTCGGCGCGCAAATACTAGAACTCGCTCCGGCTCACTCGCAAATACGCAATGTTGGGAAGCGCAGCGGAAAAAAGAGCATCAGCCAGGAGGAGATCAACTTTCTCATGGTCACTCTCGCCTCATCGGGATTGCAGGTGGTGCGGCTCAAGGGTGGCGATCCGCTCATCTTCGGGCGCGCCGGAGAAGAAATCGCCGCTCTGCGCAAAGCCAACATCGAGTTTGAAATTGTGCCTGGAATCACGGCGGCCCTTGGGGCTGCGGCAGGCGCGCGAATTCCCCTCACCCATCGCCTATCGTCTCACGCCCTGGTTTTTCTGACCGGACATTCAGCCAGCGGAGCCGATCCGACAAATTGGCCCGCTCTGGTTTCGTTGGGGGCGACTGTCGTGATCTACATGCCAGGGCACGTTTATTCGGGAATTGCTCGCAAGCTCTGTGACGCTGGGCTCCCGGCCGAAACCCCGTGCGCGATTATTTCGCGCGCCACAACTTCAGAAGAACAAATCTTTTCAACTGACATCGAGAGCCTGCGTGACGCGCCACGACTGCCCGTGCCGACGCTGCTTGTAGTCGGAGAAGTTCTGCGCCACGCGGCCAGTCGTCCTCTAACTGAGGAGCTGAGCATTTGGAATCGTTGGCCTCCGAGCCAATCTCCTGTCGTGATGCACGCAGATCCGGAGTTGTCGCGCAGTTCGAATGCGGCCCTCGCCGATGAGGAGCAGGGAGCATGAACGACGGAGTGGAAAGAATTCATCAGTTGGTCGAGCAGTGGAATCCGGAAGATTTGCTGCGGTGGGCATTCGTAACTTTTGGAGGCTACGTCGAAATTGCGTCGGGCTTTGGTCCTGAAGGCGTCGTGCTCATCGACATCGCCGCGAAAGTACAACCGGCTTTCCGCATCTTCACGCTCGACACCGACTTTTTATTTCCTGAGACTTACAGCCTGATGGAACGAATCGAAAAACGCTACGGGCTCAGAGTGGAAAGACTCAAGTCGGCCCTCACGCCCGAAGATCAAGAACAATCTTATGGTCCCGCACTGTGGGGCCGCGATCCGGATGCATGCTGCAATCTCAGAAAGGTCGAGCCACTACGCGAGAAGCTGTCGCAACTGCGCGCATGGGTAACCAGCATCCGCCGCGACCAGACTCCGACACGAGCCGCGGCGCTCAAAGTCGAATGGGACGCAAAGTTCCATTTAGTCAAGATCAACCCGCTTGCCGATTGGAGCAGCGGAAAAGTGTGGCGCTATATTCACGACCACGATCTTCCGTACAACGTTCTGCACGATCAAGGCTATCCCAGTATTGGCTGCACGCATTGCACAAGAAGCGTGCAACCGGGAGAAGATGAACGGGCCGGACGCTGGTCCGGTTTCCGCAAGACGGAGTGCGGCTTGCACACTCCGGAGCAAAGAGATCTGATTTCGATCAGTGGACCGTCGTCTGTTCAGAGTGGAACTGACTCGTGATATTCCTCGATCCGTGTTCGACCCGCGTGTGATACGAATCTCGCCGGCTCAAGTCCGGCCACTGCGGTGCCGATAGATCGCAAAGCAGACCTATGAACCCCGAGCATGCTGCCGGTACGACCATGGAGCCACTAAAGGAGCCGGCTTGTGCGAGTGGCCAGCACGAAAAGTGGCTTCCATTAATGGAGTTGGCCACGCGCGAAGTGTTCGAGATGATGATGGGCTGCCAATTGGCAGTAGCAGAACTCGCAGTGGATGGATGCTGCGACACCACCTCCATCGTTGGCTTGGCGGGAAAATTATGCGGGACGATGACCGTCGCTTGTGCGGCCAAGTCGGCGACGCTCATGGCCTCCAAAATGCTCGGAATAGAAGCAGTCGATGGAAGCAGCGACGTGTCAGACGCCCTCGGTGAAGTCTGCAACATGGTGGCCGGCAACTTCAAGAATAAGATTCCTGGATTGGGTGACGGTTGCCTTCTGTCGGTGCCCATCGTGATTACGGGGAAAAACTACAGCACGCATTGTGTGGCCAGCTCTGCTGTCCTTGATCTCAATCTATTGTTTGAAGGTAAGCCGTTTCTTATCCGTCTGCGGATCCGGGGCTAAAATCTGGGAGAAATCGATAACACCGGGTCAGCTTCGCGCCGGCGTCGAGCCGAATACCGTAGAGACCAATGCCTGAATCTCATCGACCGCTTCATCCAGTTCGAAGGTGAACCGCGCCAGGTCCACGCCATCCAGTTCGCGATGTTGTTGTAAAAGGATGGCCCACGCGGGATCCGATACCAAGTCGACTTTGTGCCGCTCATAGTATCCGTAACCCAGGCCACGCATGCGGCAGAGAAGGTCGCTTAAGTGAACCAATGCGACCAGCGGTTGCGCGTTGTGGCTTTGCTCGACCACATGGTGATGCGAAATCACGTCGATCACGTCGTCCGCCAGCTTCCATTTTTCCGCTAGTGCCCGGCCGGTTTCACAATGGGTGAATCCCATGCTGGCATGTTCCGCCTCGCCTAGCGGAATCTCCTCGCGGCAGGCGAGATCCATCGCTTTGGTGAACTCCTGGGGAAAAACCAGGCTGTTCACCATGAACCCGATGTCATGCAGCAGCCCCGCCATGTACGCCTTCTCCCCGTCCGGCGCCGCCAGTTTCTCGCTGAACTTGCGGCACACCAGGGCACATCCGAGCGAATGTTTCCAGAAGACGGCCGGATCGAGCACCCACTTCGCGGCGGGGAACGCTTGTCCCATGCAACAGGTCAGAAGAATGGTTTCAACCCGACGCAGGCCCAGAGTGATTACGGCTGCTTTGATCGACTTGGGCGGCTGCGGCATGCCGAACAAAGGTGAGGCCGCTACCCGCAGGCATTGTGCGGCCACAGTGTTGTCATAGGACACCAGGCGCACTACCTCATCCACTGTTGCATCCTGGCCCGAACTGCTCAGCAACTTCAGCAAGGGCAGAAATACAGCAGGGATGGCGGGCATGGTTTCGATCTGCTGCACGCGCTCACGAATGCCGGCGGTTAATGATGCGGTCATAGCTTGCCACTGTGGAGGGATGGTTTCCAGTACGCGATGGTCCCAGGAAAATGGACCAAATGAAACTGCTCATTCAATTTCATCAGTGATTCCGAGGTTCCGAGAAAAAAGTAGCCGCCAAAATTAAGGTTGCTGAAAAAATGATTGATTACTTTTGATTTCGAGACGCCGTCAAAATAGATCAGCACGTTGCAGCAGAAAATCAGGTCCATGCCCTTCATGAAAAGCATCTTGGAATCGTCCTGCAGATTCAGCCGGCTGAAAGTGATCAACTTTTTCACCTCTGGGCGGACCTGCAGTTTCTTTTCATCGATAGGCACGAAATATTTCCGCTTGAAGTAGTCCGTAGTGTTGCGGACCGCATAGTCGCCATAGATTCCGGCCTTGGCGGTTTCGACGGAGCGGTCGTTGAGATCGGTGGCAATAATCTCTACCGTCCAGCCCTGGAGCAGGCGTTCTTTTTCTTCGAGCATATTCATAGCCAGCGTGTAGGACTCTTCGCCAGTGGAGCAGCCGGCGCTCCAGATGCGCAATCTTTTTGTTACCTGTTTGACTTTCTCCGCGACGATTTCGGGCAGGATGACTTTGCGCAGCGCGTCGAGCTGCGGCTGACTGCGGAACAGGCAGGTCTCGCCGATGGTAATTTCGTTCAGCAACTGCCGCAACTCGCCATCGCGGCTAGGCTGGGCGGTCAACTGGTCCCAATAGTCGCGTGGGCTCCGTGCTCCCAGTTGTTTCATCCGCCGGGCGCAGCCATCGGCCAGGAGATAAAGTTTGTCTTCTGCTTTGTAGATGCCCGAAACTTTGTACACCAAGTCGCGGATTTGCCGGTACACGGGGTCCACAGCCTCGACTTTGTTCGCTGGCAGCGGCGTAACTGAGGATTGAGTTATGGTAGTCATTTCGCGGCCCGCTCCAATGGCGAACAAGTTTTTAAACCGAGACTGAGGTGAGAAGCACGGCTCTGCAGAACGCGGCGAGTGATCTCTGAGGCCAACTGATCGAGAGGATAAGCAGCGTCCGCCAGGCCTGAGGCGTGTACCAGACCGGGCATGCCCCATACGACCGAGGAATTCTCGTCCTGGATAATTACATCTCCTCCGGCATCGCGAATCGCCTGCGCGCCGAGGACGCCATCCGCACCCATGCCGGTCATGACTACTCCGAGAACGTTTGCGCCGTAGGCCTCAGCCACTGAACGAAACAGCACATCGACCGCGGGACGGCAAGAATTCTCTGCTGGTCCCTGATTCAAGTTCAGTCGCGCTTGCAAACCTGCGCGGTTCACGGTCATATGAAAATTTCCCGGCGCAATCCAAGCGTGCCCGGGCGAGAGAATTTCGCCGGCGCTTCCCTCATCCACGGGAATCACGGAATGGCTGGCAAGCCGTTCGGCCAGCAACCGGGTAAAAATGGGCGGCATATGTTGCACGACGACAATGGGAACGGGAAAGTCATCCGGAATCCGCGGCAAAACTTCCGCCAAAGCATTTGGACCGCCGGTAGAAGTTCCGATTGCGACAATTTCGATTCGTGGATTGGACCGTGTCCGAACCTTCAAGGCCGGCCGGGACCCGGGCAGGGGCAGGAGTTTCAACGGAGCTATGCCACACAGCGCCTTGATCTTGGGGATGAGTTCAGCCCGAATGCGTTCGATTGCAACCGCGGCGCTGCCGGTGTTGCTGGGTTTCGTAGCGTAGTCCGATGCTCCCAGCGACAGCGCATCGAGGGTCGCCGCGGCGCCATGCTCGGTGAGCGTGCTGAACATAATAACCGGCAGTTTGGGATACAGTTTCCGCACTGCGGTAAGCGTTTCCAAACCGTCCATGACCGGCATTTCGATGTCGAGCGTAATCAGGTCGGGTTTGAGCTGCGGAATCTTGGCCAGAGCAATTCGTCCGTCGCTGGCGGTGGCAATTACTTCCAGCGCTCGGTCCCCCGATAAAGTGTCGGAGAGAAGCTTGCGGATCACAATCGAATCGTCGACGACAAGAATGCGAACAGGAGTCATATCAATTCGTGTATATCGGTTTCATCATCGAGGTTGCTGTCCATCCGACCGGCTCGGCATCGTGTTCACGCGCCTGCATGGGCCGCCCTCGTCTGCTCAGGTTCGTGGATCGTAGTCACCACTCCGTCATCGCTGGCGGTAAGATTGAATTGTGCGACTAAGCCACGCAGTTGCGCCGACATCTGTACCAGTTCCTGTGCCGCCTTCTGGGTATCGGCCGACCCGCGCGAAGTGCTCTGTGCAGCGTCCGCCACTCCTGCGATGTTGCTGGTAATCTCGCCGCTGCCCTGCGCCGCTTCCGCCACGTTGCGCGACATCTCATTGGTGGTCGCGTTCTGCTCTTCTACCGCCGTAGCGATGGTGTTGGAAATATCGTTGATCTGATTGATTACCCCACTGATCGATGCGATGGCGTCCACCGCCGCTTTGGTATCGCTCTGAATCGCTGCTATCTTGTGGCTGATATCTTCCGTGGCTTTCGCCGTTTCCTTGGCCAGATCTTTCACTTCATTGGCTACGACGGCAAAACCCTTCCCCGCTTCGCCGGCGCGTGCAGCTTCAATAGTCGCGTTTAGCGCGAGCAGGTTGGTCTGCTGGGCAATCGAGGTGATGACCTTGATGACGTTACCGATCTCGATCGAAGAATCCCCGAGTTTGGAAACGGTTGCGGTAGCAGTTTCTGCGATCTTTACGGCGGAGGTTGCCACCTTAGCGGCTTCGGTGGCGTTCTTCGCGATGTCCTTGATGCTGGCCCCCATCTCTTCAGCGCCGGTGGCCACTGTCTGCAGGTTCTGGCTGACCTTTTGAGTAGCCTTTGAAACTACATCGGCCTGGGCTGAGGTTTCCTCGGAGTTGGCGCTGATTTGCTGGCTCGTGGTGCTGAGCTCCTCGCTTGCGCTGGACACGTGCTGGGCGCTGGCGGCAATCTGGGTCAAAAGATCGTGCACTTTCTCGACGAACAGATTCAAGCATCGGCCCAACTGTCCAATCTCGTCCTGGCGTTCCTGATCCACTCGGGCGGTGAGGTCGTTGGCTTCGGCCATGGCTCTGAATTTTCTGGAAAATGAATCCAGCGGCCGCGTGATGCTGAATGCGACCCACGTGGCTACCGCGAACAGGAGCAGCAGCGAAAACCCGCACATCACAAACATGGCGCGCATAGCCCGCTTGGCTTTGCTGGTGGCATTGGTGACAGCCCGCTTCCCGCTTTGCTCCAACTGGTCGCTGTTGTCCTCAATTTTTTCCTGGACGCCCTGGTAGAGCCGGTAGCAGGTTCCCGAATCGACTTTGGATGGGTCACGCAAGATGTCTTTCGAGAGCGAGTCCGCAGCGCTCAAGTAGGCTTGAACCATGTGGGCCTCTTCGTCGAGCGCCGATTGAATGGCGGGATCGGTGGCCGACTCTCGCGCCTTGGCAATGCCTTGAG
>JBEKGG010000006.1:0-38667 GCA_050012915.1 Terriglobales bacterium
GAGCGCGTGAACCGTTCGCGGCATGGATGCAGTCGGCAACTTTGGGGAAGCGGTGGGCAAGAATGATTGCCTGATTTGTGTTCGTTTTTAGAGGTACAGCTTGAAAGAATCGGACCTCCGTGCCGACCACATATCCAAAATCAAAAACTAGCCGGTCCCCCTTTTTCTCGGTGTATTCTTTCGCCGGGGTTTTCTCCATGCGCAAAGCCCATATTCTGGCTTGGATTAAGGCATCTTCTATTCCCGCAAGAATCATTGTGCGCTCGCTCTTCAGACGCGCTGCGACGGGCAGTGACTCCGCATGCGGCTCGTCCACATAGATTGACAACAGTGTCGTTAGCTCTCGGGCCGGGTCCGCTGCCAGGCAGACGCCTTTAGCGGACATTTGGATTATGTTGGCTAATGAGTCTTCCAGTGTGTGCAACAGCATGCCTACATCCTGCGAATTCCGCATTTGCATCCGAATATAGGGGTCAAGACTTTGCAAAACCTCCATATCGACCTGTCTGTCTATGCATTGCACGCGGCGCCAATCGCTGGTCATGGCGACATTGGCAAATCCGAAGCCGTTAGGGCGAGGTTCGACCAACAACACTCCGATGCTTATGAAGTCTCCTCTCACCACGTAGGGGACATACCGCAAAACGTAAAATTCGAGCTGTTTCAGATCGGCCATCGGGTTTCGAACCTGGAACTGGGAATCTCGATCTTCGAATAAGTGGTCCATCGTCCTTCACCAACTGAGCAACTCACGCATCTTCTTTCCAGTTCGGAAATGGCTGTCTCGCGGACATCCGAAACGCTACGATCAGCTCGCGCACCCTCGCCCTTCGATCAAGCAGGGAGTGGATCAGTTCCTCGAGCGCGCCCCAGTCGCTGGCGTACCACTCTGGCGGAATTTCAGCCGCACAATTCCAGATAACGTTTTCGTTCATTTCTTCTATGGTCGCGAGCCATGGCTGAAATGAATCCCACCCGCACACATTTAAATACACTTCGTTTTGCGCGTACACACCGCGCATCGGGTAATCCGGAAAAGTCCATTCTCCGGCGTTGAAGCAATATCCCTGGTCGATGAAGGTGACCGTGTACTTTTTGTCTCGCATTTTTCGCCAGAACGTGGCCTGCCTGCCGTTTGAATTCGCAGTCCATTTATCGAGCGCCAGCATTCCGGCGAAGCTTTCGAGGTTGCGCACTCGTTCCAGCATGGTCACCGGAAAATAATCGAAGATTTGTCCTTGCAGCGGATCGACTACATATCGCGAGCCGAATTGAGGCCAGGTTGGCAGCGAATCACACTGCCAGAAAGCTGAATGTTAAGATCAGATGAATTCTCCACCAGCCAATCGCCAACTTCGACGACCTCTGTTGGCGGAACCGGCAATCCGGCGGCCTCCGCGAGCCGTGTCGCAAGCAATTCATTCGCCAGAACGCGCAAGTGCTGAGGATTGTTGCGGAACTTGACCACATAAAAGTTTCCGTCGGAGCAGCGCATCATGTGCCCCTGTGCTCCGCCTCGCATTCGCCGCACGTGTTGCACAGCAAGCACTGCCAAAAGGCAAGTCCTCGAAACTACCCAAAAAACCTCATGTTATCCCTACTTTCGAGGGCTAGGATGTGACACTTGAACATCGAAGTGTTGTGGATTTCTCAATAGACTGTCATTCCTAGCGAAGCGAGGAATCTGCGTTTTTTCGAGGCTGGGAGTGACAACGGATTCCTCGCTTCGCAAAGAATGACAATGGGATGCTCGGAATCACAATCTTGGCGGACAACGTCCAACTAGACCCGCAACTCAACGACCGTCGCGCCCCCGCCACCTTCATTTTGCGGAGGCTCGGTAACGGATTCTACATGCGGATGCTTCTGCAAATACTGACGCAGCGCCTTACGCAGGATTCCCATACCACTTCCGTGAACGACGCGGACGCGGGGCAGCCCGGCAAGAAAAGCGCGGTCGACGAATTTCTCGACCTCTCGAGTGGCATCGTCCACTGTGCGTCCGATAACGTTGATCTCGGAAGGCATGCTCTGGTTCTCGCTTTCCAGCAAAACCGAGATTCCACGTGCGCGGGCGGCTTTGACGGGAGAATCTGACGCGTGCGCCAGCACATCCGCAATGTCGTCGCGAGCAATCTTCATCTTCATAGCGCCGATCTCGACTTCGAAGTGGTTGTCATCAATTCGACGCGCTACGACTGCCGGACGGCCGACAGACTTCAGCTTTACCGTATCGCCCTCCGAGACATGTTTCACGAGTTGCGGCTGGGCATGGGGATCGCCCTGATCGGCGCCGGTGGTGTGGGCAACCACGGAAGAATCGAACTGCTCGCGAAATTCGCGATGCAGTTTCGAAATGCGGCGTTCCGCGTCTTTGGAAAGTTTCTGCGCTGCCGCACGATCCTGAATCGCGTTGACCATTTCGCGCGCATGGTATTCGAAATCGCGCAGCAGGCTGTCCAGTTTTTTCTCCATCTCTCTGACTTTTACCTGCTGTTCTTTTTTGCCTTCAGCGGCAAGATGATTCTTCTCTCGTTGAAGTTCGTCCTCGCGAGCGCGTAAACGCAACCGCTCGGCTTCCACCTCGCGCAATTCGGCGTGCAAACGATCGAGGAATTCGCCGACATCGCGCGCTTGCGAGCCCAGACGCGCACGAGCCGCGTCAATGATTTTGGGATCGAGCCCCAACCGCTGTGCGATGTTGATGCCGGCGGACGCTCCCGGTACGCCGATTTTCAATTCGTAGGTGGGCTGTAGCGTGGCTTCGTCGAATCCCACGGACGCGTTAATCACGCCGACCGTGTTCGCGCCAAAGACTTTCAGCGAAGTGTGGTGCGTAGAAATAATCGCGATGCATCCGATGTGGCGGAAACGTTCTGCGATGGCGACCGCCAAGGCTGCGCCTTCCTCGGGATCGGTAGCGGAACCGAGTTCATCGAGTAAGACCAATGATTGCGCGGTTGCGGTGCGAGAGATGAAATCGATGTTGGTTACATGTGCGGAGAAGGTCGAAAGGTTCTGCTCAATGGATTGGTAGTCGCCAATGTCGGCGAGCACAGCATCAAAAACGGGCAGCTCGGCGCGGTCGGCGGGGACCGGAATCCCAGACTGCGCCATCTGAGCGAGCAGGCCAACCGTTTTCAGGACGACAGTCTTGCCTCCAGTGTTGGGCCCGGTGATGACGAGTTCGCGGGCTTCGGCGTCCAATTCGATCGTCGTGGGAACGACGCTTCCGCCACTTGCTTTGAGGTTGCGCTCGAGCAGGGGATGACGGGCATTAATGAGAACGAGTCGAGCGCCGCCCGAAATGGACGGCCGGGGGCGACCATTCCCACGCGAGTCTGGTGCGGACAAAACTACTGGGACGCAGTTGTAATCTTCACCGAATCGCGCTTTTGCGAACTCCAATTCAAGTTCGCTAAGGACATCGACCGCGGCGAGAATTGGCATCGCATTCTCACCGATGCGTCTTGTCATCTCGACCAGGATGCGATGAATTTCCGCCTGTTCTTCGTCGAACAACCGCACCAATTCGTTGTTCTGTTCGATGGTTTCAAGTGGTTCGACAAAAACTGTCTGCCCGCTGGAGCTAGCGCCGTGGACGACGCCTTGCACGCGCCGTTTCTGCTCAACTTTGACTGGAATGACAAAGCGCTCACCACGAATCGTGACAAGTTCGTCCTGTACTGCGCCGCCCTCGGATAAACGGCGCAAATAGCCGCGCAGCGAATCGTGAATGGAGCGTCGCTGCTTTTCTATATCGCGGCGGATGCGGGCTAGTTCGGGCGAAGCTTTGTCATCGAGCGTGCCATCGGGCAGGATTTTATTATGAAAAGCTCGCAGGAATTCGGTGAAGTCCGCGATTCCTGAGGAAAGCAGCGACACAGCCTTCCATTCGGATTTCATGGCGGCAGGCGGGCTCAGGGTGATTTCGCGCCATTCCGCGGCTCGATCTACCACCAGTAGTACATCCCGAATTTCAGTGGTCTCAAGTGCGGAGCCCGCAATGCGAGATTTCTCCGTCACCTTTGTGACGTCGAGCAGGCCGGAAAAGTCGAAGCGGCCACCCACGCGGCGGAATTCGCGAATCTCGGTGGTGAGCTGCTGCTGATTCTCGATCCACTCGCGATCCGTGGACGGCGCGAGGTGTGCGATCAAACCCTGTCCCAAAGGGGACGAGGCGTAGCCACGTAGCAAGTCGCGCAGAGAGTCGAATTCCAGCACTCGGGCACTGGTGTGGGTAAGCGGCTGAGGAGACATCAAGAGTTAATGTTACAAGAAGCGCTGGGCTTTGCTCTGCTAGAATCATGGTGAAACGGGCGTCTTCGTCTGGGATTCACCGTCATGGCTTTTCCGATCACTCGCCTTCGCCGCCTTCGCCAGAGTGAACAGCTGCGATCCATGGTGCGCGAAACGCGGCTTTCGCCGACTTCATTTGTGTATCCTATGTTTGTTTGTCCCGGTGAAGGTGTGCGCAAAGAAGTGCGTTCGATGCCTGGCGTCTTTAACCTTTCGGTGGATGAGGCAGTGAAAGAGGCGCAGCAAACGCACTCCCTGGGAGTGCCTTCGATTATTTTGTTTGGGTTGCCGAAGAAGAAAGATGAGTTGGCGACAGGCGCCTGGTCGGAGGACGGGATCGTTCAGCAGGCGGCCCGGGCGATTAAGCGTGAGGTTCCCAAGCTCGTCATCATGGGCGATGTCTGCCTGTGCGAATACATGTCGCATGGCCATTGTGGAATTGTGCGCTCGGCGCATCCGCAGTCGCTGGGCGCTGCCGTTGCCGCGCCCCCAGCGGTTGCTACGGATTACGAAATTGTCAACGACGCAACGCTCGAACTGTTGGCCCGCACCAGCGTTTCTCTGGCTCGCGCGGGCGCGGATGTAATTGCGCCTTCGGACATGATGGACGGCCGCGTGGGCGCGATCCGCAACGCGCTTGACCACGCTGGCCTTGCCAATACCCCCATCCTTTCTTATGCGGCAAAGTTTGCTTCGGCTTTTTACGGACCGTTTCGCGAAGCAGCGGATTCGACGCCGCAATTCGGCGATCGGCGCTCTTATCAGATGGACGGAGCAAATTTACGCGAGGCCATGCGCGAGATCGAACTCGATATTCAAGAAGGCGCGGACATGATTATGGTGAAGCCGGCTATGCCGTATCTGGATGTGATCGCCGCGGCCCGCGAACGTTTTGACCTGCCCTTGGCCGCTTATCAGGTGTCGGGTGAGTATGCCATGATCGAAGCCGCCGCCCGCAACAACTGGATCGACCGCGACCGGGTCATGATGGAGTCATTGCTATCAATCCGACGGGCCGGCGCCAGCATCATTCTCACTTATTACGCGAAAGACGCGGCAAAACTCCTGGCCTAGAGACTGTAGAGACGTAGCTTGCTACGTCTCGCTCAACGGCCAATAAACATAGCAAGCTACCTTCTACAGAATCGTGTCTGTATCCGTTTCCCGAATCCTTAAGCCCTGTCGTAGAATCACCTATTTGTATACTCATCGTTATTCCTCTTAGGAGCACTACTTTGCCTGAAACCATTTATGACATCGCCATCATCGGCAGCGGTCCGGCGGGATATACCGCAGCCATCCGCGCCGGACAGTATGGTTTGAAAACCGCGCTGATTGAAAAGGACGGATTCCTTGGCGGAACCTGTCTGCACGTAGGCTGTATTCCGACCAAAGCTCTTCTATTCAACGCTGAGATTTGGGACCATCTGAAAGACGCAAAAGAGTTTGGAATCGAAGGCGTGGACTCACGAAAGCTCAACTGGGCGGCCATTCAGGAACGCAAATCGAAGATCGTCACTAAACATGCCAAAGGCCTTGAATTTCTGATGCGCAAGAATAAAGTCGAGACGATCAAGGGCTATGGCAAGCTTACGGGTGCCGCGCAAAATGGCGTGATGACCGTCGAAGTGACAAATGGCGGAAAGAGCAATGCCATCAAGACAAAGAATGTCATTCTCTCGACCGGATCGGAAGCACGCATGATTCCCGGTCTGGAGCCGGATGCGCGCGTACTTACGAACATTGAGATTCTCAGTCTGAAAGAAATTCCTAAGTCGTTGGTTATTGTCGGCGCGGGAGCAGTTGGTGTGGAATTCGCATCGATCTTTCAGTCTTTCGGCTCGGAAGTCACGATTCTCGAGATGCTGCCGCGGTTGGTTCCGGTAGAGGATGAAGACGTTTCCAAGGAACTGGCGCGCGTGTACCGCAAGCGCAGCATAAATTTTCATACGGGGGCCAAGGTCGAGAAAGTTGAAAAGACGAAATCTGGAATTGCAGTGACTTTTTCTGTGGGTGGCAAGCAGGAAAGGATTGAGGCCGAAAAGATCTTAATTGCTGTCGGGCGCAAGCCGCGCACTGAAAACGTTGGACTCGAAAAGACGCGCATTAAGCCGGATCGAGGCTTCATTAAAACCGATAGCTGGATGCAGACCAGCGAGCCCGGCGTTTATGCGATTGGGGACATCGTACTGGGAACGCCGCAACTGGCGCACGTTGGCGCGATGGAGGGCATTGTCGCAGTGACGAAAATCGCGGGCAAGCCCGCCAAACCGATCAACCCGGAACACATTCCGAACGCGACTTACTGTCATCCCGAGATCGGAAGTGTTGGTTTAACCGAGGAGAAGGCGCGCGAGGCAGGCTACAACTTGAAGATCGGTAAATTTCCATTCACGGCGAATTCACGCGCCTCGATTGTCGGGCAGCATGAGGGCTTCATCAAAATTATTTCCGACGCCGACTATGGCGAGATTCTCGGTGTGCATATCATCGGGCCGCAGGCAACAGAGTTGATCGCCGAAGCCGTCGCCGCAATCGAACTCGAAGCCACAGTGGAAGATTTAATATGGACAATCCATGCCCATCCGACGCTCGCCGAGGCCATGCTCGACGCTTCGAACAGCGTGTACGGGATGGCGATCAACGCATAACATTATTTACCAGATGATCGTCGATTTTTGGACAATTCAACCCAGGCTACGGTGTGGCCTCTTGGCCCGACTCCAAGAAACGTCCGTTCTCACTAAACAGTAAACTTCCCAATTCGCCGATGAGCTGGGTCGAGGTGTTGCAGTTACTGGGAAAGAGCCAGAGAATCTGTTTCTACGCTGATCCTCCGAGGTTCGCCAGGCAACCCGGACGAGTGCGTCCGGACCTACGTCGGATTGTTGTGATCTTCGTCACATTGCGACCTGTGGTGGCGTGCTAGCTTTCGACTGTAAAGTTTTGTTATGAAGGGCCGCAATTTAGGGCACGGCAGAATCCCCGAGGCGAGTTGACGCATCTCAGTTTAGGCGCATATCATTTTCGTTTGGCCTGAAGGGTGCGAACGAGCTAGGAAGGCTCACGAGCAGTGAAATTATTATCCATGGACAAAAAGAAACTGGAATCGTTCAAAAAGAGGCTGGAAACGCGGCAACATGAGTTGCGCCGCATGGTCTCGCGGACGGAGCAAGATGGGCGCACGGTCGATGAGGACTCGGCGCAGGATATTGCCGACCGCGCTGCCAGCTCTTACACCAAGGAATTTCTCTTTCATCAGAGCAACAACGACCGCCAACTGCTGCAGATGGTCGAAGGGGCGCTGTCTCGCATTCGCGAGGGCAGCTTTGGCGAATGCATCTCGTGCGGCAAGGAGATCAACGCCAAGCGTCTGGAAGCAGTGCCATGGACGCGGCATTGCATCGAGTGCCAGGAGAAGGCGGAACAGGGATTGCTGGAAGAGACACACGGGTAGTGTATGGAGTGGGCCGCCGGTTTAGTCCGCGGCCCATTTTCGCTGCCGGGATCAGGTGAGGTTCGAATACTCCGCGCGAGAACCCCTCCGACTTCGCTCGGGGCAGGCTCTTCGCTCCGCTGGAAAGAACGCGGGGCTTCAGGATGACCTCCGAGAACGACGATGAAGACGCGCCCCTTTGACGCTGCTGAATTCCGCCTGTTAGACTCAAAGATTGTCAGACCCCACCCTGAATAACTAGAAGGGAAGTTCGTGCGCGCAGAAACCCGCCATCAACTGAAAACCGACCGGTTCAGCCGAGCCACGATTGACGCCGCGGAGAGAACCGCGCACTGGTCGGTTGAACACAAGAACAAACTGGTTATCGCAGTGGTGATCGTGCTGGTCATTGCGGGGGCGGCCGCCGGATCTTGGTATTACGTGAGCCAACAGGATCAAAAGGCCAGTCTGGATTTGGGTCAGGCCGTGCGCACGATGGATACGCCAGTGCGTCCGCCGAACATGCCAGCACAGCCCGAGGAGCCGAGTTTTACAAGCACGACGGAGCGTGCGACTGCGGCTCGCAAGCAATTTCAGGCCATTGTCGATAATTATCCGCATACCCATTCGGCGGAATTCGCCCGCTATTTTCTTGGTGTAACCTCGGCGGATATTGGCGACAATTCGTCGGCGGAGCGCGATCTCCAGCAGGTTGTTTCCTCAGCCAGCAGCGACGTTGCGGCGTTGGCCAAGATGGCCCTGGCGTCGGTATATCGCAATACGGGGCGCAGCAAACAAGCGGAGGAACTGTACAAACAACTGGCGGCGAAGCCTACGTCCACGGTAGGCAAAACGACCGCTCAAATCGAATTGGCAGAGACGTATAAGACGGATAATCAGCCGCTAGAAGCCAAACGCATCTACGAAACCATCCAGAAAGAAAATCCCGGTAGTGAAGTCGCGCAGTTGGCCTCGTCGAAATTGCAGGAATTGAAGTAGCTGAAAGCTTTCCGCTTTTAGCGATCAGTCGTAAGCTGCGATCTTCGCTCATGGTCATGATATGATGACTATAGTCATTTGGAGTGGTCATGAAGACAATGCCAGCCGGACAATTCAAAGCACGATGCCTCAAAGTCATGGACGAGGTGCGGTCTACCCGCGAGCCGGTGGTGATCACAAAAAAGGGACGTCCCGTGGCGAAACTTGTGCCGGCGGACGGCCAACCCGATAATGTGTTTGGATGCATGCGGGGTGAAGTAGAGGTCATCGGAGACATCGTATCTCCGGCCGTGCCGCTCGAAGATTGGGAAATCTTGCGGTGATTCTTCTGGATACGCACGTGCTCGTGTGGATGGTTGCCGACGAAGATCGCCTTTCGCGGCGTGCAAAGTCTGCGATTCAAAGCGCCAGGGTCAGTGATGGATTGAGTATTGCGGATGTCACTATTTGGGAGCTGGCTTTTCTTATCGCCCGAGGGGCGATTCGGACACATAACACGATTGAAAACACAGTTCGCAATTTTGTAACCCGTTCTGGCGTCAACGTGAAGCCGATAACGGCTGAGATCGCGGTCCTTGCCACTCAGTTTTCGGGCGACTATCCCAAAGATCCTATCGATAGGCTTATCGGCGCCACCGCCCGGGCTGAAGGAATTGCCTTGGTCACGCGTGATGAAAGGATCCGCAGTAGTCCGCTTCTCAGAACGGTTTGGTAAATCGCGGAGCAGCCTCATTTCCCTTCCCTCTGCTTTTGGGTGCGACGTTTTGTCCGTATTCTGGGCTCTTATAGCCATGGTACTCAATTGGATGAGGGATCAACCACGAGCATGGGCTGTCCCACCGTCAGCCGGAAGAGTGAAATATTCCTTCCAAACGATTGCCAAGTGAGTTCGCGGAATCCGGGAACTGCGCTCTGCAGATCATGAGCTAGGTAGACTTCCCATCCGGCTTGAATGACCCAAACTGCTTGATCAGGTTTCGGCGCCACGGTGTGCACCAGTTGATCCCATCTGGGCACAAAATTTCCAGCGGTGAATATATAGAGGTCTGGTCCGGCGGCAGCAACGCGGTATCCGTTGCACGAAAATTGCTCCAAACTTTCAAGTGGCGCAGAGAACGGAACCGGTTGCTCGGGGCACAGGTAGTAGCCGAGCAAGAGACGCGTCTGGTAGTCGACAAAGATCAGGTCTGACGGCGGAATTTGTGCATGGACGAATCCCAGAGCACGAACCATCTGCGTGCGGCTTTGATCTGCGCGAAGAATGTAGGGCCGATGCGGATTTCCAAACGCGTTACAGACGACGACAATCAGGATTGCGAGCGCGATTCCATGCGCGATCCGTCGCTTCACCAACCTCGTGAGCACAAAGCTAACACCAGCGACAGCAAACATCACGAGGAACGCCGAATGACGGGTTCCGCCATATGGATAGATTCTCGCGATCGAGGCAGCCCCGGCGACTGCAAAGGGCAAAACCAGAAGAGCCAACAATTGCCGGGAATGGATGTTTGAGTCGTCGGGCGGAACTTTTTCTCTCCACAGCAGAATGAGCGCGGCAATAAATGCCAGGAATGCAATGTCTCCAATTGCGAGTTGGCCGAAGACGTACTGAAAGACTCCGCCGGTTCTCGCGATGGCGAATAGAAATGGATTGTCGTGACCCGGCCGGAAAAACGAATTAGCGAGCCATCCATTGATGGTGCCGGATGCGTAGTCTCCCTTCAATTTTGAAATGTGAGAAACGTATAAGGAGGCAATGAGTCCAACGGCGCCAGCTTGTCCCATAATCCAAGCGATTCGGAACTGAGTTGAAGAGCGCCGAGCGATGACGCGAAGTAGAGAATACAGACCCAGCGCGGCGGCAAACAGAATCGCTGAATAATGGGCGAGCAGGGCGAGATAAAGGGATATGGCCGAGAGCAGCATCAGTTCTGCTGAGTTTTCCGTTAGCGCGCATTCCAGCAGATACGCGGCTCCCGCAAGAAAGAATAACAGGAGCGCATACTGCCGCACTTCTGATGAGAGCTCGATCATGGGTGGAAGAAACGTCACCAGGATGAAACCGATTAATCCTGTGACCGAACCGAGGATACGGCTGAGCCATTTGAAAAAAATCCAGCAAAATGCAGTGCCCGCGATCACCGATGGAAGCCGCAGAACGAATTCTGAATTGCCGACTCCGCGCCAGAAGTAAAGTACGAGGGTCAGAAGTGGAGGGTGGGCGTTGGTCAGACTCGCACGATAAGCCAGAAGGCACGAGGATTGATTAGCGAGGAGGTAATGCAACGCTTCGTCTGGATTTAAGAACGTTCCGGATGCGGCTCGAAGACGAACCAAGAAGCCCGCGGTCAGAATGAGCAATACGCTGAGATTCGAATGAGCTTCGAACCAGGTTTTATCGTGGCTTGTCTCTTTCGACTGCGGATCGAGTTCGTACTGCACGTCGTGTCGTGAATGATTCATCGGAAGAATGCGCGATCAGGCATTGCCGGAAGATGCTAGTTTTGCAATTTCGCTGCGCGAGCGGACTTTGCCCTCCGCCTCAGAAATGACATACAGCATTAGAATTCCCAGCTCCGGTTCGATGGGATGCCGGTAACGCGGATGAGGAAAGAGAAAGTAATACACCAGCGGATAGGAGAGAATCAGCCAAAAGAAAAGCCATGCGCCGGGCTTATGTTTATTCAGGGCGCGTCCGAGTCCCCAGAAGGCAAGCAGCGAAGAGGCCGCGAATAGAGACTTCCGGAAGAATGCCATGACAGGATTTTCACCTGGTTTCGGTACGCCGCCCCAGAAGTAGATAAAGCGCTTCAGGCTGAGGCCGGTAAATCGCGCATAGTCCTCGCGAATGTACTCCATCGCTTCTCGTTTTCGTTCCGAAACATAAGCAAGTTCGCCTAGTTCCTGATAGCGTCGCATCTCGTAGACGTCTTTGGTTGGGTGAAGATAATCCATCCAGGTGCCGTCGGCGCCCGGTCCGTTCCCTAATCGCAGTTCAGCACCAAAGTTCGAACGGATGAAAACAGGCTGCCCGAAGACGCGATAATTGCGGACCAGCCATGGCGTGATGCATGCCGCGAATACGACCGAAGCGAAAATTACGCCGGTGAGCGAACGCTTGCCACGCTGGGCGCGCTGAGACCAGGCCCACAACCCGGAGGCGGGAAGAAATGACAGCAATGCAGTGTTGGTAAGAGCCGCAATACCCCAGAGCAAGCCAAATAGCAGCCAGGGCTTCACGCCGGGTTTCTCATCCATCGTGAGGGCCAGCCAAAAAATCACCGCCAGCAGCAGTGCGGCGAGGCTGGTTTCCCAGACCCAGCGCGTGCACCAGAAAATGACGGATGGCAACAATGCCCAGGTCCAAGAACTCCACACGGCCCCCTTTTCGCTGAAACATCTCTTCGCGATCAGAAAAATCGGGATGCAAGTGAGCGCGGAAAAAATGCTGTTGATGGTCAGAAGAAGTATGGCAGAAGTCCGGCTGTAAACTCCGAAGACGCGGAAAACCGCGGCGATCAAAAACGGGTAGAGCGGCGGTTCCCAAGCGGTCGGCCCAGTCACCTCATTAAACGGATTGCTGAAGCCCTCGCCTTGAGCGAGGGAGCGTCCGATACGGCCCATTTCGAAGCCGAAGCTAAAATCTTTTTGGTTGGCTGCGAGTACTGGGTTATTCGAATGGAACTTGTAAGTGTGTCCGATAACGACGTAGCCGAGGCGCACGGTGAAGGCGATGATCACGATCCAGAACAGAGATGTTCGCGTGCGCGCCCACCAGCGTTGGCGCGGGCTGGCACCGGCAATAGTTGAGGTTGGGGTATTTGTCATGATGCAGAGATTAGTTGTAGTTCATGGGGTTGCTTTCAGCAACTTTCCCGCTCTTGATGGGTAAACACAATGCAGCATCCGCGGGCATTCTGCTTTTTGGGGAGCGGTATCGGCGCGGCTTCTTGGTTTGCAGGAAAACTTCAAAACCGGGGATGGGAGTTCTGAAGAGCGAGGTTTAAGCTTCGCCTTACATCGCCTTTCACAAAACTGCCCTTCCACGAACTGAGCTGCAAGACCCAATCAGCGGGGCCAGAGCCAGCCGAAGGTGCCGGCGGTCAGCAGGCCGTAGACGAGTCCGTCAATGACCTCCTTTATTGTCATCGACCAGGGTTGGCCTTTCCAAATTCCGTCGCTGAGATGGCCTAGACCGTAGGCAAGGAAGGCGGCGGTTCCGGCGACGCGGAATACCGCCCGATAGTTTGCACCTGGAGGAAAGGCGTGCGCGGTGAGATAGGCTACGAAGAGACCAACCAGCAGGCAATAGATGAACCACTGAACCAAAAACCTCGGCACGGCTGGCGGTCCGCTCGGCATGATGGTCATAAATCCGACCGGGCCCTGCTTGTATTTCTCGAGCGCGGCGGGCGACTTCATATCCTTCGGTAGAAAGTAGGGAAAAACATAGAGTCCCCGCTTCGGGTTAGCAGGACGCAGCGAGGCAAGGAACTTGTCCTCGTCGGGGATCTGGTGGCAGTCGCTCTGGTGGTATTTCAGCAGCACGTGCATGATTGAGCTGGCGACAAAGACGATCACAGCGGACAAAACGATGGGCAGCCAAAGAGCGGCGAGAAAAACCATGGACAGACTCCCCGAGCGCGAAGAGTGAATACCGGAATTCGCAGGCGACGTTACGCTGCTGCGGGTTCGAAGTCAAGATTGTATTTGCTCCATGACAGGGCACCTGTGTTTGCAGAAGTGTCATTAAAATCCTAAAACGCAGATGAGCTAAGAACGGCCGCAGAGCACGCGGAGGGTAGAGATCAACCCTCGGCATCTTCACGTTTTGCCGAAATTTGAGACTCTGCCTATACTTCCCGCTCCTTGACACTGCGCTCCTGTGGCCTTTATTCTTGAATCTCGCTCCCTGGAGAAGTTACGCCTCTGAGCGTGCTTCCGCGTTCCTTCGCGGCAAAAGTTGGGGGTGCGGGGGACCTTGATGCTCATCGAAATCAAAGAGTTAGAACTTCATCCTATTGATTTTGAGGAGGAGTATGGTCCGGGCGTGCTCGATTTGGGCCCGGATCTTCAGCAGAGCACGCCGCTGCATGCCGCCGGACGCGCCCAACTGATCGAGGAGCATCACGGGAAACATCAGCGGATCAGGGATATACGGATCAACGGGGAACTCTCCACGACACTTGAGTTGCCTTGCGCCCGTTGCCTGGAGCCGGTGACTCAGAATGTTCGGCGTGAGTTTGATTTGCTGTACCGACCGCTTGGCGCGGATGCTGGACGCGAGGAGCTTACCGTAACTGGCGCCGAGGCCGAAGTCGGGTACTATCAGGGCGAGGGTTTGCTGCTCGAAGATGCGGTGCGGGAACAGGTGCTGTTGGCGGTTCCGCTAAAGGTTATCTGCCGCGAGGATTGCAAAGGCCTTTGTCCGCACTGTGGCGCGAATCTGAATCTGGAGCAATGCTCCTGCTCGGAGCCGATTGAAGATCCGCGGTGGACGGCGCTGAAGGATATTCGCAGCAAATTGGAAGACTGATCTTTTATAGAACCGCGCGGGCGAGGACGCTCGCGCCTACAGAAAAGGAATTTAAATGCCAAATCCAAAACGGCGACACTCGAAAGCGCGAACCGGAAGCCGGCGCGCTCATGACTCGCTCAAAAGCCATTCCCTCTCTGAATGTCCGAATTGCCACGAGCGCAAGATGCCGCATCGTGCGTGCCCTAAATGCGGCTACTACAAGGGCCGCGAAGTTTTGAACGTCGAGGAAGCCAGCTAGCACCGCCGCCCCATGCCAAGCGTCATAGCCTTGGACGCGATGGGTTCGGACCGCAGGCCCAAACCTGAGATCGAAGGGGCAATCCAGGCGGCGCGGCACTACGATGTCCATGTGCTATTGGTAGGCCCGGAGCCAGCTCTCCGAGCCGAGTTGGCGCGCTATCCCACTGCAGCGGCGCTCCCCATTGATGTCGTGCATGCCAGCGAAATTATCAGCATGGAGGACAAGGCAGTTCAGGCTGTGCGCGCCAAGCGCGATTCCTCGATGCGGGTAGGCCTTCGCCTCGTGCGTGATGGACGCGCTTCGGGGTTCATCACCGCTGGCAACACTGGCGCAGCGATGGCTACGGCAAAAATGGTGTTGGGGGCGATAGCCGGCGTAGATCGGCCCGCGCTGGCTGCTGTGTTTCCGACCGCGATCGGTACCATCGCCAGTCTCTTGGACGTCGGGGCCAACGTCGACAGCAAGCCGCACAATCTTGAGCAATTTGCAGTTATGGGAGAAATTTATTTTCGTACGTTGTTTGGGACCAAGCGTCCACGGGTTGGATTGCTTTCGATCGGCGAGGAAGAAACCAAGGGAAACGAGCTTACCCGCGAGGCGTTCAAGCTTCTGCAAAAACTTCCGCTGAATTTTGTCGGCAACGTGGAAGGCCGCGACCTATACAACGGCAAAGTGGACGTTATTGTCGCCGATGGCTTTGTGGGCAACGTTGCGCTGAAGATTTCGGAAGGCGTGGCCAACCTGGTTCGCTCCACGTTGAAAGAATCGCTGAAAGCGACCATCACTCGGCAGGTCGGCGCATTACTTTCGCGCAGCGCATTTGCTGATTTCAAGAAGCGTCTCGACCATACGGAATATGGTGGAGCACCCTTACTGGGCGTGAAGGGCGTTTGCTTCATCACGCATGGATCGTCGAACGCCAATGCGATCAAGAACGCGATCCGGGTGGCGGCGGAGTTTGCTGAGCATCCGATCAATGCGGAAATTGAGCGAACGTTGATCGGAATTCGGGCGTCGAGGGCGGCAAGCAGCGGAATCGAAGGCGCTGCCAGCAACGTCGCTGCGACCATCGCATAAACTATGACAACTTCTTCACCCACAAATGGGTCTATCGCATTTCTTTTTCCTGGCCAGGGGTCGCAGGCTATTGGCATGAGCAAAGACCTTGCCGAACAATATCCCATCGCCCGCCAGACATTTGAAGAAGCAGATGACGCGCTCGGCCACAAGCTCTCCCAGCTTTGTTTTGAAGGTCCAGAAGATGAGCTGCGGTTGACCGAGGTAACACAGCCGGCAATTCTGACTGCGTCGGTCGCGGCTTGGCGGGTTGTGAACGAGAATGGCCTCAAACCGCGTTTCGTCGCCGGGCATAGCCTGGGAGAATATTCGGCGCACGTTGCGGCGGGAACTTTGAGCTTCACCGACGCAGTACGCACGGTGCGGAATCGTGGCAAATATATGCAGGAGGCGGTTCCTGTTGGGGTTGGCTCGATGGCGGCGATTCTCGGCATGGAATTCGACAGGGTCGCTGCAGTTTGCCGCGACGCTGCCGAGGGTGAAGTCTGTGAACCAGCGAATATCAATTCTCAGGAGCAGATTGTTATTTCCGGTCACACTGCTGCGGTGGAACGCGCCACCAAACTGGCCGACGAACGTGGCGCCAAGCGCGCGAAGATCTTGCAGGTCAGCGCCCCATTTCATTGCTCCCTAATGAAGCCGGCGCAGGATCGCCTGGCTGCAGATCTTGCTTCAATCACGTTCTCTAAGCCCGCAGTCGGAGTTGTCTGCAACGTCGACGCAGCATTGCTCGAAGATGCAGACCGCAGCCGCGATGCCCTGATTCGGCAGGTAACAGGATCGGTAAAGTGGGAGCAATCGATGCGCCTGCTGATCGCGCAGGGCGTGGACACTTTCGTCGAGCTTGGTCCGGGGAAAGTGCTCTGCGGGCTGATGCGCCAGATCGACCGTTCGCAAAAGTGTGTCAACGTCGCCGACGAGGCGTCGCTGCAGAAGACCTTGGAACAGATCGCCCCGAAAGCTTAATCCCACCGTCTGCGAGTTTTCGATCAGCGCGTTACGGTTTGAAGCCCACGCTCTCCCATAGCGGTGCGCTTTCGAAGAGCACGCCGTTCGCGACCACCGAGCGAACGCTGCGAATGTTATGAATGTTCTCCAGCGGATTGGCATCTAGGATATCGAAATCGGCCCGCTTGCCAACTTCGATTGATCCGCTGTCGCGGTCGGCGTTCATCACGCGCGCGGGTACGATGGTCGCGGCTTGCAACGCCTCCATTGTCGTGAACCCGGCCTGGTTGTACAACTCAATTTCGCGATAAAGCGAAAATCCCGGCACGGTCTGATCAGTTCCGGCCACGATGCGTACGCCGGCGCGATGTAGAGCGCCGATAATCGCTAATTCGTCCTGGACGATTTTCTGCCCAGTCGCGGCGCGTTCCGGTGGCAATCCACCATTGATCAGTTGTTCGCGGAGTTCCGGCGCCACGTGATCGACACCGGGTTCGACTTTATCCGCAGGTACATCCGCCGGACGCCGCATGAATTCCATCAAAGCCATGGTTGGGTCTATCACAGTGTTGTGCTTTCGCAGGAATGCGACTGCCTGCTTGCCCGCGTCCGAATTGACGTCGAGCGAAGCTACCATCTTCGCAACCTCGGCCGGCGTTGCCTTTCTCTGATCGAAATCTTTCGGCCTAAGCAGATTAAAGACGTACTGGATGTGGTTAATCTGGTCCATGCCGTCGTTCACACCGTCGTAAGCCGTCATGCCCTCAGGGATGTGGCCGGTCACAGTCATTCCAAGGTTGTGCGCATCGGTGCAGACCGCTTTGACGTTTTCGGACTTGACCGAACTGTAAATCTTCATCTGCTGAAAACCGGCGTCGTGATAGCGCTGTACCCAGGTCTGAGCATCCGCTGGAGAATTCACGCGTGCGACACCGAGCGCATACGCGCTGTCTCCATCGACGACTCCCGCCAGCAGCATATGCGGACCGAGTCCCTGACCGCTGTTCACCGCGTCGCGAATAGCGGTAATGAACTCGAATTCATTGCCCACGTCGCGCACGGTGGTGGCACCGGCCGCCAGGTAAATAGGTCCCCACTCCACTTGCTCGTAGTGCGCATGCATATCCCACAAGCCGGGAATGATGTATTTCCCGGTAACGTCAATACGCTGCGCATCTGCCGGAATTTTAATTTTGTTGCCCGGACCGACGGCGATAATTTTACTGTCCCGAATCACAATGGTCGCATTTGCGACGGTTGCTTTGCCGGTCGTGTTAATCAGCGTTGCGCCGACGAAGGCAAGTGTGCCGGTACGGCGTCCGGAAAGCCCATGGCTCAGTTCGGAAAGCGCGGCCATCTCGTCGCGCGCCGCGCTGGCAACGAACTTCGAGAGCGCGGGTTCGTATTCTTCTCGCACGGCTTCGAAGTGGTCGAATTCGGCGTCGGTTGAAACCAGCGCCGCTAAATTGTTGTTGCCGTCCATCCACAGCGTTTCCAATCCCCAGATCAGGCCTCGGATGGTGTAGCGCTCGATCGGAATGCTCCGTCCGCCGATCTCGATGGTTTCGGCGCCACGGTCCTGTATTCTGACCTCGCCTGACGGAAGCGTTGCGAGTTGCGGAGGCGAACCGTGTGCCCGCCAGTAGCGGATGAGCGCCATCTGCACCGCGACGGGGGCGTAGCCGGATATGGTGAAGAAACTCTGCGGAGCGGCGACTGAGCTTGTCTCTTTTCCCCGGCGGATAGTTGCGTTGGAGCCGTTAACTTCGACGTCGGAATCGATGTCCGACATGCGGGAGGTGTTTCCCTTGATGACAAAGCTCTGCGGCGTATAGTCGTCAGCCGCCTTCAACGTGGCGGACAGAGGAACTTTGGAGCCACGGTCGGTAAACACAAAATCAGTTTTCAGAGTGAGCGAGCCGCCATCGTGCGCGATGGTGTAGGTTTCTTCGCCGATGGGTTGCTCGAATTTGTGCAAAGTAAACTTGCCGGTCTCGTCGGCAGAAGTTTGCGCGATCAGAACGAGGGGCGAAAAAGGAAGCAAAAGAAGGCAGACAAAAAACGCAGACGAGCGGCGCGAACAGTTCACGCGAATGATTCCTCCTGGAATAAAGTTCTGTGGGAAATGTCTATTCCGTGACCCACGTCCACCAGTTCCCGCACTGTATTTCGCTGGGCGAGAAAGATAAAGTTTTATTACTTTTTTCCACCCAGACATAGGCGTGTTCGGTGCGGGAATTTACCGTCACTTGAACGATGACGCCACTGCCTCCGCCGGGGCTTAACGAACAGTCGACCGAATAAGACTTCACCAGCCCCCACTCACCACCCGGACCCCAGTCACGATTGAAGTCGTTGAACGGATATGCCGAGTATTGGCTCGAATGCTGCTTCCAATCAGCGTCGCGGAACCAGACGCCGTAAGCTTCTTCGTAATTTTGACGTTGCAAGGCGGCAAAAAACTTGCTGGCTGCATTGCGCTCGGGGTAATCGCGATAGTGATATACCACCCACGCAGCGAAAAGGGCAAGAACAATCACAACTACGATCTGCCTTCTGCGCCGCCGGTCGCGGGCGGGATCATATTTCTCCGCATCCATCAGGGTCATGGCTCCCTAAGCATAACGGAAACCAGCGGAGAACAAAAAGTTCCCGGATGAATTGGGAAACTTAGTGATCGGGTAATTGGGTAATTATTAAAACTCGCGAACGAGCGAGTTTTGCAATTTCCAAATTACACAATTACCAAATCGCCCGATTCGTTAGAGGGTTCTTTTGAAAAGCGGTGTTGCCACGCTCAAAGCGATGACCGCAAAAATGGAGAGATAGATCATGTCCGGCCAAATGGCGGAGATGCCTGCTTCTTTGAGCAGGATCGACTTAAAGCCGTGCACGGCGAAGGTGAACGGGTCGACGGCGGCGATGCCTCGCAACCACTTGGGAAATGCCTGGATAGGGTAGATTGCGCCGCTAGGAAAAAACAGCAGAGTGTTGAGAATTCCAAAGATCGCACGCGGCACCAGCGGGTCCTCCACGCGGACCACCAGCAGAAACATCATGGTATTGAATGCGACGGAAGTGAGCACAATCATTACCAGCAATTGCAGTGCGGTGGCCGGACTAAACACGCTGCCCACGCCGGCTAAGAGCGAACCAATCACAGTGATCACGACTCCTGTCATCACTGCTTTGATGGCTCCCGCAGCATTTAAACCGAACACCAATTCGGCCTTGGTAATGGGCGTAACCAAATATCCTTCATGCACGCCGCGGGCTTTGTCGTCGATGTAAAGCATTCCTCCGCCGATCATCACGGACACAAACATGGCCAGCGTGATCGAACCGGGCAAAAGATACTTCATATATTCGATGTAAGGATAAAGTTCGACAATCTGCAGCACCGTCTGCTGCAGGATTCGCGGCTCGATTGCAGGCTGATTGAGCGCGTTGGTGATGCCGGTGAGTTCGTCCTCGAGGGTCGAACTCATGAAGTTGTCGCTGTTGTCGACCACGAGCGCGATGCGGGGCTGGTCTTTTTCGTACACGCGGCGCGAATATTGTGGCGGAATAATTACCGCGCCCTGAATCTTACCGTTGCGAACGTCCTCCATTGCTGTCTTCGGGTCGTTGTAGTAGACGGGTTCGAAGGTTCGCATATTGGCGCGAACCGAATCGAAAGCTCCGCGAATCTTGAGCGCCTGCGTGCCTCCGTCCTGATCAACCAGGCCGAGTTTCGCGTCGCGGATTTTTCCTCCGAAAGCGTTGCCCAGCACGATGAGCTGGACCAACGGAAAAACCATCGACGCCATCATGAGCGCCGGAGAACGAAAGAATTTGCGCATTTCGCGCTCGACGATGGCCAAAATGTGATTCACGGCTGCAACCCCGGTCTGGGTGGCATGACGAAGGAGTGGGCTTTCACAAGCTCATCGCGCAACTGCCTCCCGGTGTAATGGACGAATACATCGTCGAGTGTGGTGTTTTGGACGGAGAGCGAACGGATTTTGACTCCGCTGTGGACCGCTGCTTCGACCAGTTCAGTGGTGGTGCGCGAACCGTCTCCGGTCAGCACGCGGTACATGCCTGCGCCCTCGTGCTGCACCGAGGTCACCTCGGTCAGCTTCTTCAGGCGATCTTCCCAATCCGGAGGAGCGCCATCGAACTGTGCTTCGATCACATTCGATCCAGGCACGCTGGCTTTCAGGGCGGGCGGCGTGTCGAGGGCAACGAGCTTGCCGTGATCCACGATGGCGATGCGATCACATAGCCGGTCAGCCTCGTCCATGTAGTGAGTAGTGATGAGGATGGTGAGCTGACGATGGGTTTTGATGTTGGTCAGCATCTCCCAAACCGCGACGCGAGATACCGGATCCAGGCCGGTCGTTGGCTCGTCCAGAAAAAAGATTCGTGGACTATGCACCAGCCCGCGAGCAATCTCGAGCCTGCGTCTCATGCCGCCGGACAAAGTCTTAGTCTGGGCTGAACGCCACTTCGTGAGGTCCACGAGTTCGAGCAACTCATCAATCGCGGCCTTGCGTTGTTTTGCAGGTACGTCGTAGAGCTTGGCGTAGATATTCAGATTCTCCTCGATGGTGAGGTCGAGGTCACTGGTAAGCGCCTGCGGAATTACACCGATCGCGCGCCGAGCCGCATCTGGATCTTTCTGCACATCGTGACCGGCGATGCGAGCTGTCCCCGAAGTAATCGGAATGAGCGTCGTCATCATGCGAATCAGCGTGGATTTGCCTGCGCCATTCGGACCCAGCAAACCGAAAATTTCTTCTTCCTTCACGTTGAAGGAAATATCGTTGACTGCAGTGAAATCGCCGTACTTCTTGACAATGTGTTCCACGGCGATAGCGTTGAACGCATTGGGATCGCCAGCGGGGCCGTATCCGTTTGCGGGAGCGTTTTGAGGCGACCCATTGCGATCATTGAGATCGGTGATCATGGATGCTCTTCGGCGGAAAAGTTTTCTCGCGGAGTGCCCTTCAGTTCATCGGGCGATATCAAAACCTCTGCCGTCATGCCCGGAACAAATGCACCTTTGGGATTGTCTAGACGGACCTTGAGCACGATGGTCCGGATATCGCGCTTGCGCCGGCCAACATCGCGCTGCGTGGCAAAATCGGCTTCGGCTGATTTGAAGAACACTTTACCGGAGGTGAGCGTTCCCCCTGGCAATCGGATCCGCAACGTGTCTCCCAGACCGATGTGGTCGGACTCGGTTTCCGGAATGGCCGCGCGTACCCAAGTGTCAGTGAGGTCGACGATGGTGACGATCGGCTGTCCCGCGTTTAAAACCTCGCCTTCGCGGGCAGCTCGAACGGACACGGTCCCGGTAACCGGCGCGTAAATCTTGGTGTATCCCAAACGAACTTCGGCTTGCTTCAACATGCTTTCCGCATTGCCGACCTGGGCGCGCGTGGATTCGACTTCGCTGCGCGCAGCGTGAGCTTGATGAGTATTCGCGATGGCGGTATTCAGGTCGGCTTCGGAAGCGCTTACCTGATTGTTCAGCGATTGGACTAGCGCCGTCTGCGCCGCCAGGTTCGTCTCGGCCTGCACGCGATCCTGGTCCGAGGCTACGCCCTCTTTCGCCAGTTCGATCATGCGCCGGCTATCGCTCTGCGTTCTTTCGAGAGTCGCTTCCGCTTGCAGCAATTGCGCGCGAGTCGATTGCAGCCGGGCCTGCGCGTTGGCGACGCTGCTCGTCGTGGATCCCTGGGTTGCCTGCAATGTCGACTGCGTTTCCGCAACTTTGGATCTCATGCTGTCGATGGTGGCTGCGGCCGCGCGCTCTTGCGCTTCCAGTTCGGAAGGATCAAGAACCGCGATCAGATCGCCCTGTTTTACCTGGGTTCCTTCTTCGACCAGAAGCTTGGCTAATCGGCCCTCGATCTGCGGGCTCACGATCACCTGGTTAGAATCGACTATGCCGATCAGGATCAGATCCTTATTGCTGGGCGTGGAAACGAGATAGTAGGTCAGCGATATGGCGAAGATGATGCCGAGAATGATCAGGAATTTATTGCGTACGCTCAATGTCGTGCTCCTCGCTGCTTTGCGTCCGAACGCTGGAACAGCGCAGCAGAAATGAAATCCAGGACTGCAGCTCTACGCGTGGCTATGCGCTCCAAAGACATGGGGTCTTTCCCCGTCATAACCCGCATCACTGGTGCGCTGGTAAAATAGAAGACGATTACTGCAATCATGGAAGGAACGAAATGCAAGGGATCAACCGCGCGGAATTCGCCGGCTGCTTGGCCCGCCTTAAGAACTTGCGAAACGCGGTTGACCAGGGGGCGAAAATACGTTTTCGCGATCCGCTCGAGGTGATTCGCCCTACCCCGGCCGGCGCCCATCATTTCACTCTGCACGATCATGGGATACAGCGGATGTCCCGCGACATAGTCAAAGTGCGCGCCGGCATAGGCGAGGATCTTCTCGCGGGGCGGCAGCTCGCGGGACAAAACTTCTCCGACATGGGCAATCAGGCCGCCAAACACCTGATCGAGCACCGCGCCGTACAAAGCCTCTTTGTCTTTAAAGTAGTAATAAAGAAGAGCCTTGTTCACTTTGGCGGCCCGGGCAATGGCATCAGTTCGGGCTCCGGCGATACCCTCGTGGGCGAACTCGCAAACTGCAGCTTGGAGAATTGCGGCACGGCTCTGCTCAGGCCGGCCGCGGGACCCGAAACGCGATTTGGTACTGTGAGTCATTAATTAACTGGTTAGTTAGACGGTATCAGAAGCGGAAAGGATTCGCCAATACACCAAGGTATGGGGGTGGAAGTTTATGGGAGGACGACCGTGAATGGGCCACCCGTCATTAGTCCGCTAGGCGTAAAACGACGGATTCACTTCTTTCGACGCCCGACCCGACTATGTCGCGGCGCGATAGCTTAATGGCGTTCCCGGAACAGGCGCGAGTAAGCACGCGAACCTGGTGGTTTTCAGAGTCGCTCCTCGCCCACACCGCGGCGGCACGAGCCACGCCGACGCGGTTCCGCTCCAGGATGGTCGTGATCGTTCCAATGTCGCTGGGATCACCAACCGTAAAGCGTAGATAGTTTCTGCTGTCGCAATCACGAGATTCAGCTCCGATGCGAGCACCGAGACTCGTGGAAAATCCGCCTTGGTGGCAAGCGATGTCGACAGCATCAGAGAGCACAGCGCTGGCGCTCGGCAAAGACCCGGCTCCCTTGCCTGAAAATAACATCTCGCCTACCGCGTCTCCGCGGATTAGCACTGCGTTATTTTCATCGCGAATGGCTGCGAGTTGATGCGACAAAGGCAATAACACAGGAGCACAGTTAAGCGACACAGCGTCTCCGTTGAGTTCGGCGGTAGCGACGTGCTTGATCACGAAACCCAGTTCTTTCGCCGCCCGCACGTCATCCGCTGCAATGTTTCGGATGCCTTCCACCTGAACCGCTGCGGAGTCGACCTGAGCGCTGAAGGCCAGTTCGGTGAGGATTTTCAACTTCTGCGCGGCATCGTGGCCATCAATGTCGAGCGTGGGATCGGCTTCGGCGAAGCCCTTGGCCTGCGCCTCGCGAAGCGCGGCTTCAAAGTCGACGCCATCCTCGGTCATACGCGTCAGAATGTAATTGCACGTGCCGTTCAGAATTCCGCTGAGTCTCTGAATGTTGTTTCCAACCAGGCCATCTCTTAGCGCGTGAATAATTGGAATGCCGCCGCAAACGCTGGCTTCGAATCCCAGGCGAACTTTTTGTGCTTCTGCCGACTTCATTAAGTTGAAGCCGTCGAGAGCGAGCAGCGCTTTATTGGCAGTGACGACGTGTTTGCCGCGCGCCAATGATCGCTCGATAAAACTTCGCGCAGGCTCGATGCCTCCAACTAATTCCACAACCAGGTCGCAGCCGTTATTGAGCACTTTGTCCGGATCGCTGGTGAGAAGCGCGCGATCCACGCCTTGACGCTCTTTATCGAGATCGCGAACCAAAATTTTCGTGATGCGCAGTTCCACGCCGGAACGCTGACGGATCAGTGCGTCGTTCCTGCCTACCAGTTCCACCAGGCCGCGTCCAACGGTTCCGCAACCGAGCAGTCCGATTTTTAATTTACGAATCATAGCCAAATTTCGCTTGCGAGCCGGGCGGGGACGCCCGGCCTCCATTACGCTACGCTGCGCCGCCTGCAATCGAGGGCACCAGCAAAACTTCATCTCCATCCTGAAATGCGTACGTGTTTCCGCCGAGGAATCGAATGTCCTCCTCGTTAACGTAGACATTCAGAAAGCGCCGAATCTCGCCCGCCTCATCCCGCAAATGCTGCTTCAAATCCGGGAACTGATGGTCGAGCGCGGAGAACAGCTCCCTCAAGTTCGCGGCCGAACATTGGACTTGTCCGGTTCCGGATGTCAGGCGTCGTAGTGCCGTCGGAATTTGTACGGTAACTGTCATTTCAAGCCTCCACGGTTTCTGGAAACGTCTCCAGCGTTCTCTGCAAAAGCGATTCGAACTCGGTGACTTTGGGCCGAATCGGCTCTTCCACTTTGTATTTACCGGCGAGCACGTCGGTGGTCTTCAGACCGTTGCCGGTGATGCACAGGACGGTCGTTTCGTCCGGCGCGATACGTCCTTGCCGATAGAGTTTGCGCGCGCAGCCAGTCGTTACCCCGCCGGCAGTCTCGGTGAAGACGCCTTCAGTCTCCGCCAGAAGTTGGATGGACTCGATCATTTCGGGATCGGAAACATCTTCCGACCAGCCGCCGGTCTTGGTGATGACCTTGATGGCATAGTGCCCGTCGGCCGGATTTCCAATCGCGAGCGACCGCGCCAGCGTCGCCGGCTTCTGGGGCTCTATATCGACGTTTCCGCTCTTTACTGCAGTCGAAATTGGAGAGCAGCCTGTTGCCTGCGCGCCAAAAAACTTCACGGGTTTGGCTTCGACCAAGCCTAGGTGAACCAGTTCGTCGAAAGCCTTCTTGATTTTCACGATCAACGAACCGCCAGCCATTGGGACGACCACGTTGTCGGGCAGACGCCATCCCAACTGCTCGGCAATTTCAAATCCGACGGTCTTGGAACCTTCGGCGTAGTATGGACGCAGATTGACATTCACGAATCCCCAGTGATGTTCGTCGGCGATCTGCGAGCACAGGCGGTTCACCTGATCGTAGCTGCCGGCGATGCGAACCAGCTTGGCACCGAAAACCTGCGTGCCCAAAATTTTCGCGGGCTCGAGATCAGCGGGAACAAAAATCCAGGCTTTGAATCCGTTGCGCGCGGCCTGCGCGGCCACGGAATTCGCCAGGTTGCCAGTCGAAGAACAGGCCACGGTGTCAAAGCCAAAACTGCGGGCCTGCGCTAATGCGACCGCGACTACGCGGTCTTTGAAGCTAAGGGTGGGCAGGCAGACAGCGTCGTTCTTGATGAAGAGATTCGTGGCGCCCAGGCGCGCTCCCAGTTGCTGAGCCCGAAGCAGAGGGGTGAATCCTACAGGCAAACTCGGCTGATAGTTCAGCGGCAGCGGCAGCAGTTCCGCGTATCGCCACATGTCGGGAGCGCGGGCGGCGATGCGCTCGCGGGTGAAACTTCCGCGCGCGGCATCGTAATCGTAGAAAACTTCCAAAGGAGAAAAACAATCGTCGCAGATCGATTTGGGTTGGTTGCCCCAGCTCTTGTGGCATTCCCGGCAGCGCAATTCGTATTTGGCCAAGGCGGTCGTGGGGAGGGCCTTCGCAACACTCGCAGTAGCGCTCATCAGTTAAATCGCTTTCCTTAACTGCGGGACGAGCCGTCGAAACTATTCTGAAAACTGCTAGCCGGAAAAAAATTAAAGGAGGGAAAGGAAGCGAGATGCTGAACTGCGGGCACCCCGAATCTCATGTCCCCCGTTTCCGGGTGAGAGTTGACACCAGACGATCGAAAGATGACTTCCGATCCGGTTGTCGTGGCTTCTTAGGGCTCGTCCCTCAGCCACTCTTCATGAAATCCAAGGTCTGCTCCGAAGAGCAAACTTGAACCGATACTACACGGCGGCCAATCGCGATGTCAAGCAAGCGTTGACAAACGAAACATTTTTCAACGCAAATTCAGCGCCGTGGGATGCTTCGGTTGGTAGAGACCGAGCTGTCCTCCGCCGGGAAGTTTGATTTTGGTAATCGATCCCCATCGCTCTTCGTGAATATCAGAGGATGCCACGCCTTTCTGTTTCAACGCAGCCATCTCGGCGTTGAGATCGTCACACATTAAATAAAGTTCGTGGCGGTCGTTTTTCTCGTCGGGATGGAAGGCGGCTTCCGCCGGAGGCAAGGCAAAAATAAGCCATCCGTGGCCGGCGTCTACAGATTTAAATCTAAGAATATCGCGGAAGAAAGCACGATCGGCTTCCGCGTCTTTGCTGTACACGATTAAGTGCGCGCCGAGAATCATGTTTCCTCTCCTTTCTCGCTGAAGGTATTCTATCAGCGTGAGCCTACCAGCATCTCAGAATGTCGACGTCAGCCGGCCAAGGACTCGATCGCCGCGATTGCATCCTGCGAGAGCGCCAAATCCGTGCTGGCGAGGTCCTGCTTCATGTGTTCGGCATTAGAAGTGCCGGTCAGCGGCAACATGTCAAGTGCGCGTGCAAAACTGAAAACAACCTGAGCCGGAGTTATGCCGGCACGCGAGGCCAACTCAGTGACCAGCGGATGATGCAGCACCTCGACGTTTGCTGTCAGAAGCGAGAAACCCTGATAAACAATTTTCCGGTCCTTGCAGAACAAGCGGACATCGCGATCCCAACCAAAACGAGCGTAACAGCGGTTTTGGACAAATGCAGGGCCCTGGGGGTGGGCCACCGCCATCTGCTGAAGATGCTTTAGGGAGACATTGCTCACGCCGAGCAGACGCGTGCGGCCAGCGTCGCGCTCTTTCGTCATCGCTTCCCAAACCTCGCTGTCGGCATCCGTCCAACCGTAGCCGGAAGCTGGTCCATGCAGCACATAGCTGTCGACGTGGTCAGTCCCAAGGTGCTCGAGCGAACTCGCCATCGACTGCGCAACCTGCGCCGGGAGGCTAGCCGCAGGATCGTAAGGCAGGCGGTGGTCCTGTCCGGGCTGATAAGTGAATTTTGTCTGCAGAAAAAGATCGGCTCGTGTGACCACACCTGCACGATAAGCGGCGGCCAATCCTTGGCCAACGCCATCTTCGAAGTAATGTCGTCGCTGGTTTGCGGTATCGATCCCGCGAAAACCGGTGCGTAGCGCGAGCTCGGTGAGGTTCGGAGTGCGGTCTTCTTTCCAGGCAGTGCCGTATAGAAAATCGGGGAGAGCGAAAGCCGGCGTGATCGACATTGCGTTATTCTGCCATGTTGGGTGCAGGTACAGCGGGAGTCAAGAAAAGAAACCGCGAAGCAGCGAGGCTACGACGGGAGGAGTGGATCTTTCATGTTTACGTTTAAAGCGATCGGACACGTGAGCAGCCCATACCAAGATACTTCGAAGGTGCCGAAGGGCCTCGGTGCAAAACACGAGGCCGAAGGCGTGCTTGAAATCATGCCCGAGTTTGAGCTCGGCCTCACCGATATTGAGGGCTTTTCGCATCTCTTCGTGATCTGGGCATTTGATCGCTCCGAGGGATTTGCATTGCTGGGCACACCGCCTTCCGACAATCGGCCGCACGGAGTGTTTGCGACGCGATCTCCGCGACGTCCCAACCCGATTGGACTTACGGTTGTCGAACTGCTTCGCCGCGACGGTCGACTACTGCACGTCCGTGGCGTTGACATGCTGGATGGAACGCCGATTCTCGACATCAAACCTTACCTCTCGAGCGTTCCGCCCGAGCTATTACGACGTGGTTGGCTTGCAGAAGCTGAAGCACGCCAGCGAAGTGATCCGGGACAAGCATGATAAGACCATCCTGCAAATCAAGAAAGGCGCTCCGCGAATCGGGAGCGCCTATGAAGTAGTCGGGACGACAAAGTTAGTTTGGCAAAAGTACTGTATCCACCACCTGAATCACGCCGTTCGATTGAAAAACATTGGGGATGGTGACCGTGGAAAGATCGCCCTTTTCGTCCTTCAATACGATGTTCTTGCCTTGCATCATGGCGATCAAGGTGCCGCCGCTTACTGTCTTAAGCGTGGCTTGCCCGTGTCCGGCTTGGATTTCTTTCTTGAGATCCGAAGCGCTGAGCCGCCCGGCCACGACGTGATACGTGAGTACTTTCGTCAGCGTATCTTTGTTTTCGGGTTTCAGTAAATTGTCGACTGTGCCCGCGGGAAGTTTGGCAAATGCTTCGTTGGTTGGAGCAAACACGGTAAAAGGCCCGGGGCCCTTCAGCGTATCGACCAAGCCTGCGGCCTTGACCGCGGCTACCAGCGTGGTATGATCCGCCGAATTCACGGCGTTGTCGATGATGTCTTTCGTGGGATACATTTCCTGTCCGCCCACCATGGGATTCTTGGAACCGGCCAGAGCAGTTGTGGCGGCAATGGCCATGATGCTCAGCAATAGAACTGCAATTTTCTTGTTCACGTTGTCTCCTTTGAAATTGGAACTGCTTTCATGAGGAGTACGCATCATCAATCAACTTGGATGTACGACAAATCGGTCTGGCGAGGAAAGCTCAGACACCATTCTTGGCTCTACACGTAGGGAGAGGCTCCCTTCAATCTAAGAGAACGCGCGCAAAAACGTGGTGATCGACGTTGCCGCCGGTGGCGACTAACCCCACGCGTTTTCCGTGCAGCGTATCTTTCTCTTTCAGGGCAGCGGCCAGCCCTGCTGCGCCGGCGCCCTCGACTACGTTGTGCGTGTCGGTGAAATAGATCTTCATGGCATGGCGCATTTCTTCTTCGCTTATGCGCACGACGCGGTCGACATTCTCGAGCACTACCGCGAGCGAAGCATCATCGGGAACGCGGCAAGCCATTCCGTCGCCTAGCAGGGTAGTTACTGGAGCCGCGATCTTGTGTCCCGCTTCAAACGAGAGCGCATACGCCGGAGCGCCATCGGCGACGACTCCGACGATCTTCGTCCGCAGATTCAAGCCATTGCGAACCGCACAGCACGCGCAGATACCCGATCCCTGCCCGATGGGCACGTAAACGATGTCGAGGTCGGAGACTGCCGAGAAAAACTCAAGCCAGTAGGTGGCGACTCCTTTGACGATGTCGCGATGATACGGGGGCACGAAGTGCCAGCCGTTTTCGTTCGCCAGTTTCTGCGCGCGTTCCTTCGATTCCTGATAGTCGTTGCCAAACTCAATGAGATTGGCTCCCTGGGCGCGCATAGCGGCATTCTTCTCCGTGCTGTTTCCTTGCGGGACGACGATGTGCGCCGGCACGTCGAATCTCCTCGCGGCGAGCGCGACGGATTGGCCGTGATTGCCGCGAGTCGCAGTGACCAGTCCTTGGATGCTTTTCGATTCGCGAAACAGTTCAGCGGCATAAACCACGGCAGTGCGCGCCTTGAATGCCCCGGTTGGAGTATGGTTCTCATGTTTCACCCACACTTCCGCTCCCAGCCGCTCACAGAGCAAAGGCCAAACAATCTGCGGCGTCGGTGGCATAACGGCATACACCAAGTCTTGTGCTTCTTTGATTTCGTCAATGGTTGGCAAAGGAGCTGCTACAGCCGACTCTGTGGTCATAAGATTATTCACTCTTGAAACAAAGCTAATTCTGTGCCCACCGGTGGCGCCAGGTTGTCTGGCGGACCGCTGTAATCTTTGCCGCAGAACGGGCAGGTAACCTCGGCGTTCTTATCGGCCATCTCCTGCAGGAATGCCGTAAACGTCTTGCCGCAGTTTTTACAGAGCACTTCCAATGTTGGTTCGTTCATAGTTTTCCGTCCCGTTACAAATTTTCCGCTGGCCGAGACTGCCAATTCACGACTTGCCACATTGGATGCCACAACGTCCGCAACGAATTCTAAATTTCAACTACACTAAATGCTTTCATGGGTGAGGACCAACCAGGTGCAAATTAAACAGGCGCAAACGTGTGCCATTAGATTTCAATCCCTGCTTGTCACTTTCGTTTCGTTCATCGTGCTTACCTCGGCTACTGCGCAGCCCGTTCCCCCCGCACTGTACAGCGGACTCAAGTGGCGACTGATCGGCCCATTTCGCGGCGGCCGGGTAGTCGCCGTGGCCGGGATCCCCGGTAGCTCAACCACATTTTATTTTGGTTCCGTAGATGGCGGAGTCTGGCAGACCACAGATGCGGGCACGGTGTGGAAGCCAATTTTCGAGGGACAGGGGATTGCTTCGATCGGCGCGCTCGCCATGGCTCCATCAGATGCCAAGGTTATTTACGCGGGAACGGGAGAGTCGGATATTCGCTCCGATCTGTCCTCCGGAGACGGGGTTTATAAATCGACCGATGGGGGCCAGACCTGGAACAATATCGGATTGCGCGATTCGCGCCAGATCAGCAGGATTGTGGTCGATTCGCAAAATGCCAACGTTGTGTACGTGGGCGCGTTCGGACACGCTTACGGACCAAACGACGAGCGAGGGGTTTACAAGTCGAGCGACGGCGGGGCGACTTGGGCAAAAGTTCTGGATCAAGGCCCAGACACTGGCATTTCTGATCTCGCTATTGCGACGGATGATTCCAAGCTTCTTTTCGCCACTACGTGGCGAAGCCATCGTCCGCCGTGGAGCACGTACGCGCCGCTCGATGGTCCCGGCAGCGGTCTCTTCCGATCCCAGGACAGCGGTCAGTCGTGGTCGCGTCTTAGCGGGAACGGATTGCCTGAAGGAGACTGGGGCCGGACCGCTATCGGCGTTTCGACGAATGGGAAGCGTGTGTATGCGCTGATAAGCGCCTCGAAGAAACCTGGACTTTATCGATCCGACGACGGAGGAGATACCTGGACGCTGCAGAACGAAGACCGGCGGCTCACCAGCCGTGCCTGGTATTTCGCAAACATTACCGTCGATCCAAATAATCAGGACGTGATTTACATGCCCAATGTTGCGCTCTATCGATCCGAAGATGGCGGCAAAACAATTTCGATTGTGCGCGGCGCGCCGGGCGGGGACGATTACCACCAGATCTGGGTCGATCCCAAAGACTCTTCGCGAATGATTCTGGGCACCGACCAGGGCACGAGCATCAGCCTCGACTACGGCCAGACCTGGAGCACCTGGTACAACCAGCCAACGGGGCAGTTTTACCACGTGATCACCGACGACCAATTTCCCTACGTGGTTTATGGCACGCAGCAAGATAGTGGCAGCGCGGCGGTTCGTAGCCGTGGCGACGCCGGTCAAATCACGCCCCGCGACTGGTTTCCCGCCAGCGGCAGCGAAAGCGGATACATTGCGCCGGATCCCAAGGATCCAAACATTCTCTACGCCAGCGGAACCTACGGAGACGTGACTCGTTTCGATATTCGCACTTCGTTTAGCCAGGACATTACTCCGTGGCCGGTAACGACTTTTGGCACTGAGATCAACGCGCGCAAGTATCGCGATCCCTGGACGCCCGTGCTTTTGATGTCGCCGTTCGACAAGAAAACACTTTATCTGGGTACGCAATATGTCATGAAGACTCTCGATGGAGGACTGCATTGGGAAACTATCAGCCCAGATCTGACCGGGGCGACGCAACGCCCCAGCGACAAGAAGCCCGAAGGTCCACCCACGGTAGAGAACGCGAAGGAGCGAGGCTACGGCGTTGTGTACACCATTGCGCCTTCGAGCTTGAATGGAAATTTGATTTGGGCCGGCAGTGACACGGGCCTTATCCACGTTACGCGTGACGGCGGCAAAACCTGGAAGGATGTCACGCCCAAAGGGCTCGGAGATTGGAGCAAGATATCGTTGATAGAAGCATCGCACTTCGATCCCGCGGAGGCGTATGCGGCGGTTGATCGGCATCGTTTGGATGATCAGAAGCCATATCTCTATCGCACCCGCGATTACGGTGCGACATGGCAGTTGATCACTGACGGTATCGGCGCATCGTCGTTCTTGCGCGCCGTTCGCGAGGATCGCCAAAGCCGCGGCTTGCTTTTTGCCGGAACCGAACTCGGTGTGTACGCTTCATTCGATGACGGCGACCACTGGCAATCGCTGCAGTTGAATTTACCGGTCGCTTCGATTCACGACCTCGTAATTCACGGAGATGACCTGATTATCGCCACCCACGGTCGCGCGTTTTGGATTCTCGATAACATCACGCCGTTGCGGCAGGCGCGTGACGTTGTGAAGTCGGGTGGCCCATACCTCTACCAGCCAGCCACAGCCGTGCGCGTCGATAACGATGACTTCATCTCTACTCCGCTGCCGCCGGAAGAGCCTACCGCGCACAATCCGCCTAATGGCGCGGTCATTGATTACTACCTCGACGCCGCTGCGGGGCACATCAAGCTCGAGATTCTTGATTCGAACCAGACTGTGGTTCAGACATTTTCTTCCGACGATCCGAAACCGCAGCATCCTCCTCGGCCCATCGCTGAGCGCTGGTTCCCGACACCTGAGATTCTGGAGACCGGTCCTGGCATGCATCGTTTTGTGTGGAATCTTGCGTGGGGCAATCCGAGCGACAAGTCTGCGGTTCAACCTGCTGGAGACGATAATCGATCTCCTCGCGGGCCGCGCGCGGTTCCGGGAACTTATCAAGCGCGCCTCACTATCGACGGAAAAACGCTCACTCAACCGCTGAAGGTCGTAATGGATCCGCGATCCCCCGCGACTGCGCGCGATCTTGAACAACAGCTGCAGTTGGGCCGGCAGATTTTCACGGAATCTATCGGCGCCCGGCAAACTCTGGCGGAGATGAGGTCGGTACAGAAACAGTTGTCGGAACTGGAACAGAAGCTCGACAGTCATCACGCCCAGGTGAAATCCGCGGCCTCACAACTCCAGATTGAAATTCGCAGGATCATGGCTGGCGCTGAGGATCCAGCAATCAAAACGGAGGGATTGGAGAACGCCAGTGCCGGTCTGACTTCCGCATTGGCTGTCGTCGAGAGCAGCGATCGTGCTGTGCCTTCTCAGGCGATTGCGCTTTACCATGAATCGAGTGAGGCGTTGAAGCTGCGTATTGCCGATTGGAATCACGTCAAGACAAACTGGCTGCCGCAACTCAACTTGCACCTGCGTGAGGGAAAGCTTGCGCCGATTGTGCTCAGCGAAGTCGATGAATTTTCGGAATCGGTCGACACCGATTGACGGTAGTGGCTCAGTTTGATAGGGAAGCGAGCCAAACGCGCGATTATTGCGTCGCAAAGTACGCGACGCAGCGCACGGCTCGCCCAGATCCCTCGCTTCGCAAAGAACGCTTGCTCGGGATGACAATCAAAACTGAGCCACTACCCGATTAATAACGATCTTGTCAAATTCGATAACTGCACGCTAAACTCGCGGCTCTCGGGAGAATCATGTGAAAGCTTTCGCCATCTGTTCAAGATGTCTCGTTCTGTGCTTGCTGATCTCGCTTCTCGCGGCGCCGACGCTGGCGCAGTACACCGATTCAGTTGTGATCAACGATCTTGGCGGACCACAGGAATTCGCACGCCGCCGCCAGGAACTTGCCAAACAGCTCAAGACCGGCCGACTGATCCTGTTTGCGCGCACCGTTCTTCCCGAGGCCAATCACTATCGCGAGGACGATGATTTCTTCTATTTCACTGGGCTGGCCGATCCGGGCGCGATCATGGTTATGGACGCCAGCGATGGCGATGCCACGATTTTTGAGCCGCAGCAAGGGCCGCGCGGCAAACAGGTCTACGGCGCTAATTTGCTCTCCATGGCTCCTGAAGCCCAGGAAAAATTCGGCTTCAAGACAGTGCTGCCGATCGGAAGCCTCGACGGCATCCTAGCATTTCTCCTGGGCAAAGATACCGATTTGTGGCTGCGCTTGACGTTCCCCGACAAGGCCGACGGCGCCCGCTTCGAAGTCGGTCGCGATTACGCTACCGAGTATTCGAACCCATACGGCGATCCTCTGCCGGGCGACCGCGCGGCTCTGAAAAAGTTAGCCGAGCGCTATCCGGCCGCTCATCAGCGCGATGCCACAGCGTTCATCGACGATATGCGCAACGTCAAAACTCCGCAGGAAATCGAAGTGTTGCGGCGAAACGGAAAATTGAGCGCCGAAGGGATCAAACAGGCGATGGAACACGCCCATCCACCGATGTTCGAATACCAGATCGAAGCGCAGGCCGACTTCGTATTCCGCAACGGCGGCGCGCAAGGTTGGGCTTATCCCGCCATCGTCGGAACCGGCGAGAACATTAACACCTGGCACTACTTTAGCGACCGCCGCCAGATCCAGCCGAACGATCTAGTGGTTTTTGATTTCGCCGCCGATCTCGATCACATGACCATGGACATTACTCGCACCTTCAACATCAGCGGCAAATTCACCCCCGAGCAGGCCAAGTGGTATGCCGTCGATCTCGAATCGCAGAAGGCGTCCATCGCTTTGCTTAAGCCGGGAAACACCTATGAACAAGTCGCGGATGCCGGCAAAGCCGTTTTTGAGAAGAACGGCATTGCCAAGCAGTGGTACGGATTCCCAGGACATTTTGTCGGCCTGGCCACGCACGATGTCAAGATGCCAACCGGACCGGTAAAAGCTGGCCAGGTTGTCACCGTCGAACCGATCGTCGAGTTCCCCGACCAGCACATGCACTTCCGCGTCGAAGACACGATTCTGGTGACGGACAATGGCCCGGAAATACTTTCGTCGAGCGTGCCCAAAGAGATGTCGGAGGTCGAGAAACTGGTGGGCAGCGCGAAGTAAACGCGGGGACAGCCGCCCACGGGATGTCCAGGAGCGAAGCTCCGCTTCCTTTCTCATAGGCGACGGTTGATCCTGTTGTCCGAGATACGTCAGACTACAACACACTTGTCGTCCCGAGCGAAGCGAGGGATATAGGTTCTTGCCTGCACCATCCCTTATCGCTGCGCAGGCTAACACCTAGATCCCCCGCGGCGCTCGGGACGACAGCTGGTAATAGGCAAGGCACGATAGCGTTCGGCCTGCGCTGTCGCCAGCCGGGGCGGGGAATGCGAATAGTAAAGTAACTTTACAACCCTTTACACACACGCGCCGCAAAAGGGATAAAATGTGAGCATTCTCTCTTGACCGCGAATGGCGAACAGTTCTGTCCATCGCCGTTTTTGACGGTGTGACGAATTTTGGAGTAGTTGGGGCTCGATTTCTTGGAATTTGAGTGTCAAGGTTAGCGGATGGGGTATCCGCTCTGTAGTTACGACACAAATCTGGCGATGAAAAGCACCCCCGGGACCTCGATGCAAATCCTAGCTGACGGCCGCAACTTACCTTCATCTTTTGGGTTTAACGCAACGAACCGCATGGCCTCAAGCATTACAGAAAGCGGAGCGAGTCACATGAAATTAAATTCTCAGATTTTGGTGTCACAAACTTCGCGCCTAAAGACTTCATGGATGGGCATTGTTCTCCTGATGCTGGCGCTTCCCATCCCTGCCTTGGCTGCATTGGGCGGCGACGTCACCTCAGTCCAGAAAGACCAGGCACAAATGAAGGGCGCCGTGAAAACTACGGAAACCCCGGCCTATACCACTCACGTAATTACGGCCCCCGGCAAAATCGTTGTCAAGGAATATGTCTCTCTGACCGGAAAGGTCTTTGCGATCACCTGGCAGGGCGAGGTTATCCCCAGCATGCAACAACTTCTGGGGACGTACTTCGATCAGTTTGCACAAGCCGCCAAAGCCCAGCGAGAGAGCCATCCGGGCCACCGGCCAGTCAGCATCCAACAAGCTGATTTCGTTTTCCAGAACGGCGGGCACATGCGCTCATACGTTGGCAGAGCATACGTTCCTGCCATGGTGCCGCAGGGCGTCAACGTCGACGCATTACAATAAGGAGGAAAGTGTGCGCAGCTTCTTGGTCTTAATTTTGGTCGGGACCCTCGGATTTCTCGTGGGGTGCGGCAACAATGGAACTCCATCGGGAGTTGCGATTTCGGTTACGCTTACTCCGAGCAGCGCATCACTCACCGCGAGCCAAAGCGTGAACATCACCGCCAGCGTTGCCAACGACTCCAGCGGCAAAGGCGTAAGCTGGGCCCTAACCGGGGTCGGAGCGTTGAGCAATCAGACCACTACCGGGGCGACTTATACTGCGCCGGCGACGGTTACCACCACATCGGTCGCAACCGTTGTGGCGACTTCGATAGCCAGTCCGACTTCTTCGGGGTCGGCGGCCATCACCGTGTCGCCAGCCGGCACTACGACAAATGTGGTGCCGATTTCGGTAAATGGCGGACCGTTGTTAACCGCGAATCCTCCCGTGATTTATACCAACGCGGCTTTTGTCAGCGTCAATCTTTGCGCTCCAAGCGGCGCTTGCCAAACCATCCCTGACATTCTGGTCGATACGGGTTCGTTCGGCTTACGAGTATTGGGTTCAGAGCTTAACTCAACGCTTGCGGCCGCACTCACCCCGCTAAATGACGGCAACGGCAACACGGTATATGACTGCGTTCAATTTGTGGACAATTCGTTTCTGTGGGGAGCCGTGGCGCCGGCGACGATCGTGCTAGGCGGAGAGACAGCGACGTCAACTTCGATTCAGATTATCGCCAATCCCAGCTTTAGTATTCCGGGCGGATGCACCGGAACCAACGAAGATACGCAGGCGCTGTTGGGGGCAAACGGCATCCTGGGGGTAGGACCCGAACCGTTTGACTGCGGAACGGCCTGCGATCCGGGCGCCGGGGGAACAGCTCCAACGGTATATTACCTTTGCAGTTCTGGCGGTAGCTGCAGCACGACCTTTGTATCTTGTGGTGCTCTCTGTAACGACTCCATTCCCAACCAACAGGTCACCAATCCGGTTTTCAACTTCCCAACGGACAATAACGGCGTCATTCTCACGCTGCCACAGGTTAACGACGTGGCGTCTACCGTGAGCGGCACTCTGACCTTCGGAATAGGCACTGAATCGAACAACACTCTTCCGACCACCGCGACCTTGTTCACATTGACCACGGGAGACAACTTCACGACGAACTACGGAGGACAGGCCCTTACCGGCAGCTTCATCGACAGCGGTTCGAACGGGCTCTTCTTCCCACAGCTCGGCGGTTCGCCGGTTATTTGTACCGACAACGCCGACTGGTATTGCCCCGCGACAACCACGCAGCTTACGGCGACCAATGTGGACCCAAATAATGGCACAACGTCGAACACGGTCACTTTCGATGTGGACAATTTCGACACCGTGACTAATGCCAACCCCAGCGACGCGGCCTTCAGCAACCTTGCGGGACCGATGGGCGTCGGCCCCTGCAGTGGTTCGAATACCGGAGCCTGCGCTTTCGACTGGGGGCTTCCCTTCTTCTACGGTCGCAGTGTATTCACCGCCATCGACGGGACGACGACGACGTATGGCAATGGCCCCTTCTGGGCGTATTAGTTCCTCGCCGTCATCAGCGAACTTCTGCCTGCCTGTGGTGAACTTCGGATGACCGAAGTTCACCGCAGTTATCACGTGGAGACAGGCGCCCACGGCTGTCTGGTAAAGCGAAGCTCGACTCCCTGCTCAAACCAAGCCTAACCTCCTTCCTTCCCACTTCCGAGTTGGAGCATTGCTTCCCGCCCGATTACACTATCCGCCATGAAGAACTTCGAAACTCTTAACCAACGCGAGATCCTCGCGCTGGCCATTTCACTCGAAGAAGAAGATGAGCGCATCTTCGCCGATTTCGCCGAAGGATTGCGGCAGGATTTCCCCGCTTCGGCTGCCGTATTCGAAGGCATGCGAGACGAGGAATCCGGCCATCGCCGAAGGTTGATCGAGTTGTACCGGCAGAAATTCGGGGAACACATTCCGCTCATCCGTCGACAGGACGTGAAGGGATTCGTCGAACGAAAGCCAGTTTGGCTGGCGCGGCCCCTGCGCCTCGACGTGGTGCGTAACGAAGCCAGCGCCATCGAGATTGAAACGCGCAGGTTCTATGAAAAGGCCGCCGGACGAACTCAGGATGCCAGCATCCGCCAATTACTCGACGACCTGGCGCAGGAAGAGCGCGCCCACGAAGACCGCGCTCAGGAACTAAAAGAAGAAGAGCTTAGCCCCGATGTTGCGCAGGACGAAGAACGGGCGCGCCGAAGACTTTTTGTTTTGCAGATCGTGCAACCCGGACTGGCAGGCATAATC